>JAGQPC010000138.1 GCA_020426925.1 Planctomycetales bacterium
GCAAGCTGGAAGCTTACGCCACGTCACTCGCAAAATAAAAAGCCGTTGGAACCGAGTATCGCGTGACACAATTGTATCCACGCCTCGGCACGGTTGCCTTCAATTTCCTTAGTGCACTGATCCAGAAACTCGAGCGCAGTTTCAACTTCGTGCGCCGCAGCAGGTCGGCTGACTGTTAGAAGATACATGCGGTCTACTCGAACTCGCTCGTCGTCGGGTTCGTCGCTGGCCAATCTCCGTGCGAGTTTGGCGGCCTGCTGCTTGACGAACGGCGAGTTCAGCAAGAACAACGCTTGTGTCGCGACGGTCGTGTTCGGTCGTGATCCGGTGACGTCGTTCGGGTGAGGAAAGTCAAACACGCTGAGTATCTCGAGTTCGCCAAGTGGCCGCTCGCGCCGGAACGGCTGGTACACCGTGCGACGATTCTTGATGTAATCAGGAACCTTGCCGGCCCACGTTGGAGGATTCACGTTGTCGCCCAAGCCATTAATGTTTCCCTCTAGTTCCAGCCCAAGCGCCGGCCCGCCGCGGCCTTGATCCAACTGACCGCTAGTCGAAAGCATGGCGTCGCGGATCGCGTCGGCCTGAAGTCTTCGTCGCGGCATTCGCCACAATAGTCGGTTGTCAGGATCGATCTCGGTAGCCTTCGAGTTGTGTGACGAGGCCATTCGATACGTGCGCGACAGAACCATCCGGCGAACAGTTGCTTTGAGCGACCAACCATCCGCATCACGCATACGAAGTGCCAAAAAGTCGAGCAGCTCCGGATGGCTTGGCGACTCGCCGTGAACTCCGAAATAGTCGACGGACCGAACGATTCCACTTCCGAATAGGTGCTGCCAAATACGATTCACGAGGACTCGAGCGGTTAACGGATTTTCCGGATCGGTTAGCCACTGAGCAAGCTGCAGCCGACCGCTCCCTTCTGAGACGACGTGATTCTTCGAAGCGGGAATTGCCTGCAAAAATCCTCGAGGAACAACGTCGCCAACCGACTGAAAATCGCCGCGACGATAGATGCGGCCGTCGCATGGAGTTTCAATGTCCTGGACCGCAAGAGCTTGTACTCCTTCGTCTTCGTCATGAAGCATTGGAAGCGTCACATGATTAATTTGGCTCCAGACTCCTGGACCGTCGTAGCTGGTCGTCAGCGTGCTGTGCAAGATTCCTGCCAGAGCGTAGTAGTCAGCGGTTGGAACGGGATCGAATTTGTGATCGTGACACCGCGCACAAGAAAGCGTTTGCGCAAGAAACGTGCGACCGATGCGATCAATCTGATGATCAACAACGTCTGCCGCGAGCTGCCCTTTAATGTAGTTCTGCAGCGTCCACGGGCCGATCGCGAGATATCCGGTCGCGATAATCTGCTCGCGTTGCTGCTCGACGCTGTCGTACGGCAACAAGTCGCCTGCGATCTGCTCGTGGATGAATCGATCCAACGGCTTGTCGGAATTGAACGCATTGATGACGTAGTCTCGGTACCGCCACGCATCGCGGATCAGCACGTTCCCTTGAATGTCGGCGAGATCCGCGTAGCACGACAAGTCGAACCAGTGGCGAGCCCAGTGATCGCCGAACGCGGGCGAATCGAGCAGCCGGTCGACAACTTTTTCGTAGGCTTGATCGGATTTGTCGCGAACAAAGTCTTCGATTTCGGCAGGCGTCGGCGGGAGGCCGGTAAAATCAAATGTCACTCGACGAAGCAGCGTGTAGCGATCGGCATCGTTTGCGGGACTCAAGTTTTGTTGCTCAAGCTCCGCAAGAATGAAGGCATCAAGATCGTCACGTGCCCAAGTTGCGTTGCGGACTTTTGGCATAGCCGGTTCCGAAATCGGCTGCAACGCCCAAAGTGTGGCTGGGCCGAGCTGTTGTGACTTCGATTCGCGAGGGTCGTGCGCTCCCATCGCAATCCATTTTTCAAGCAGCGCGATCTCGCGTGATGGAAGCATTTCGTCCGGAGGCATTTCGTAGCCTTCGTGCCGCACGGCTTGGATCAGCAAACTTTCGTCGGGCTTACCGGGGAGAATAGCCGGTCCTTCATTGCCTCCTTTTTCCCAACCGTGGCGAGAGTCCAGAACGAGCCCACCTTTTGCCTTTGCCGATTCATGGCTGTGGCATTTGTAGCAACGTTGTTTCAGGATCGGCTCTATCTGCCGATGAAAGAGCTCAGCACCATCGTCAATCGCGGCATCCGTGTCGCGGGTATCGCCACCGTTTTGTGCGATAGCCTCACCGACGAACATGCACAGAGACGCGGAGATGACGAACACGCGGACAGTTTTCTCGCAAAGCATTGAGCCAGCTGACGGCTCGTGAACGCGTCTGGTCTTTTCCGATGTTTGCATGCTGTTCCCGATCAACTACTCGGATCACGAAGCTCGTCGATGGAGTGCTTGCCTGCAAACGGCTTGCTACGTCGAAAGACTGAACTGCACGGCGCCATGCTAAAAAATCGCTAGGCCCAATTCATCCCGGTATGCTTGTGAATCCTGGATTGATAGTCGCCAATGAGCCCGCCGATAACGTCCCAGCCGTCCTTTCGACGCAACTCAATGTCGCCTTGCTCGTTAATGCGAACAACGCTGTCGTCCTCAACACCAATCTTCTTGAGCTCTTCCGGTTCCATTTCGTCCTCGTTGATGATAGACACGAGCACTCTTCCCGTTAGCTCAACAAATCTCATCTAAGTGGCTCCTTTCGTTTATCAGGCCGAGTTTTTGTTTCTTCGCTTGGCACACGCACGTTTTTGTTTGGCACCGCAGCGAACGACGGTTTCAATAACATTAGCCTAGCAGAATTTGCCGACTCAAAGAAATCGAAGTTTCGACGTTGAATCAACCGAGAACTGGAAAACGGCATGATCAACCCGCAATCTTCACCAAATCGAAACGGATCACTCGATCCGCGGCGATATAAGCCGGTGAATCGCCGCTGTTTATCCCGACTACAATTCGTATAATCGGCGAGGTTGGTGAGCAAACGTGGTCCCCAAACCGACCGGAAACCGTGGTATTCATGAATTCTGAGCGTCGCAAGAAGCCGTCCATTTTAACGTGCCCAACGTGCAGCACTCCTTTTTCGATCGAAGCCACGGACTCGATGCCATTTTGTAGCGTTCGCTGCAAACAGATCGATTTGGGGAAGTGGTTCGACGAAACTTTTGGGCTGCCGATCGAACCGGAAGTCGACCATGACGACGACTTCTTTTCGTCAAACTAGCGCCGTGGCCAAGAGGCGTTTGGATACAAAGGACTGGAAATGGCGGACGATTTTACGATCCTGCGATACGTATCATGGCGGGATATCTGTCCATGGATGATTCTTGCAAAAGTATTCCGAGCTGCCATCGCAGCTCGAGTGATTGCTCTGTCGTTTGCGGCAACGCTCTTGATGACAGGATCGTGGAACTTCGCCAGCACGTGTTGCCTGAACCAAGACTCGCTTGACGACGAGCAGTTCGCAGCATTCCGGTCATTGGTCGAAGGTCCTGCGTCTGGCACGTCCATCACCGTTGACGACATGCACCAAGTGCTGCAATCGCCTAGCCTCGGAACCTTGAGGCAAATGTCTCCTGTGACATCATGTTACGTGCGGCTGTCAGCGCCGTTTGTCAATCTGTTCGATCGGCAAACTAGCCTTGATCGATGGTGCTACCTTCTGGTTGGCGGAATCTTGTCTGCGTTGATATGGTCGTTCTTCGGACTTGCGATCGCAAGAATCGCGGTCGTTCGAATCGGTCGCGGAGAAATCATCAGCTTGACGTCCGCTGTCGGGTTTGCGATGCGAAAGTGGCTGTCATGCTTCCTATCGCCGATGATGCCTTTTGTTACGATTCTTTTGCTTGCGCTTCCGCTGATGGCGGCTGGCGTAGCGATGCGTTCCGATGTGGGAACTGTTTTCGTTGGGATCTTCTGGATAATTGTGCTGATCGCCGGCTTGTTCATGACGGGTTTGGCAATCGGGCTCTTATTCGGTTGGCCGCTGATGTGGGGTGCAATCGCTACTGAATCCAGTGACGCATTTGACGCCGTGAGCCGTAGTTTCTCCTACACATTCAGCAAACCTCTGCACTATTTGCTTTACGCGATGATAGGAATCATCCTGGGCGCGTTGGGTTGGATCGTCGTGTGGTTCGGCACCGAATGCGTGATTCAACTTTCAGGTTGGGCGGTATCGATAGGTACAGGCGAACAGCGATGGGATACGTTGGGCAACGCGATGAAAGACGTTGCCTCTGATGTTCCGGCATCGCGGTCCATCGGCGTGTGGCTCATTGGCATTGCAAACGCTGCCGTTCGAACAATCGTCGCATCGTTCAATTTTTCATTTTTCTGGACGTTTGCCGTTGCGATGTATTTGCTTTTGCGAATGGCCACCGATCAGACGGAATTCGACGAAATCTATTTCGCCGATGAAGACAGCTCCGTTTCGCCACTGCCTCAATTTGAAACGGATGCTGCTGGGGGCCCGAGTTCGTCGAGTTAGAACGCAAAAGGGAAAGTAAGCCCCGACCGACGCTCAGTACGCCGATTCGGGATTCATTTTTTTCCATTCCGCAAAGAGTTGCCGACAAGCGTCAGCCATTGTGTCATCGATCAATTCAACCGATCCTCCACCTTCCGAGATCAGTTTCTTTGCCGGGATCGTCAGCTCATTAAAGCCGGCTGCAGCTGCGTCGGAGATCGTCGCACCAAAATAGACACTCTTCACGCGGGCCCAGTGCAAAGCCGACATGCACATCGGACACGGCTCACATGTCGTCGCGACAATTGCGTTGTCCAGAAATATGTTGTCGAGCCGACGACATGCTTCTCGAATCGCGTTTACTTCGGCATGAGCCGTGATGTCGGTCGTCAACAGAACCGTGTTGTGGCACGCAGATACGATTTTGCCATCGATCGCAATCGCGCACCCAAATGGACTTTGCCCTGCAACGATTCCGCGGCGTGCTGCATCGATCGCCACTTCCATTAACTTGTCAGTTGAAACTGCCAATTATTTTCTTCCTTCCGATCTCAGCGTCACTCGTCATTGTACAGAATTGGAACACGCCAACACGGCGCACCGAAACTGACGAAAATACAATCGCTAAGGGCGGTTGAAACAACCATTTTCCAAAACGACAATGATATCGACGCCAGATCATAGTTCACGAAATCACCAAATTAGCATAGGTTCCATGTCAAATCGCCCTCAAGTCATTCTTACTGGATTCGCCGACGAAGCCGCCAACGAAAAAACCATTGATCAACAGTTTGCAGCCTTTGCCGCAATTGGACTTCAATACTTCAGCATTCGTTTTATTGATGCCGGTAACGGTGTAAAGAATGTGATGAAGTTAAACAAATCGGAAATCAAAACGGTCAACAGCAAACGAGCAGAATACGGATTGAACGTATCTTCTATTGGCTCACCGATTGGAAAGGTGAAACTGCTGGACGTCGACGACGGAACAAAGAACGCGTTCATTCCGTTTAAGAAGTATCTGGCAAACGACGTAAAGAAAGCCTGCGAGATGGCTCACGCGTTCGATTCGAAGCTGATCCGCGGGTTCTCGTTCTACCATCCTCGAGGGACCGACGCCGCTGACCATGTCCCACAAGTCGTCGATCAGCTTGGCCAGATCGCCGAAGCATGCGGACAGGCCGGATTAATATTCGGCTTGGAAATCGAAGCGAATTTGGTTGGGCAGACAGGCCAACTGCTCGCGCAAATTCACGATCAAGTCAATCATCCATCGATGGTAACAATCTTTGATGCCGCCAACATCATCACGCAAGGCTTCACGGCTGAAGAGACTTTCGAACAGTATCGTGTCATGAAACCAGGCTTAGGATGGCTACACATTAAAGACTACCGAAATCCAAAACCACTCAAGCGAACTACGCACATCGACGAGGAGAGCCTCAAGCATTTTGTGCCGGCCGACATTGGCGACAGCGGTCATGAAGCGATCCTCCGCGACTTTGCGTCTATCGTTCCGAAGCTGGAAAAAAAACTCAAGAAGCAAGGCGTGCCCGGCGTGTTCTTGGATTTGGAACCGCACGTCAAGGGCGGCGGGCAATTCGGTGGTTTCAGCGGACCCGATGGACTGGGAGTCGCATTGCGGTCACTATGTCGAGTGCTGGACTACGTCGGGATCGACTATCACCTTCGCGACTTCGATGACGTCCGAGCTGCTCGCGGATTTTGATTCCAGCGGCCAATGGTGAAATTGCCGATTACTTCTTCGGGAGCTTCTTCTTGCGCTGTTTTTTCTGTTTCTTCTCTCGAATGCCGTTCAGCTTCTGGCTCATAGACCGACCTTGCGAGACGATTCCACACGCACGTAAGGCCATATAAACCCCAAGGACAAAGGCTAGACCGGCTCCAATCAACGTTCCCCATAGCAACAAAATTCCGCCTGCAATGAAACTGCATGTCGCCATGAACCATCTCATCGCGAGCACACGTCGGTTCGTTTTGCGCAGATGCCGATTGATATCTGAACGAGCTGTTTCGTTAGCAATTGACCGCATGGACGACAAATCTAACTGCGGCTGCTTCGTACGTGGGACGAATTCCTCTGGCCTGAGAGGAGGCAACTCCTCTTTGACGTCGCTGGCAGAGGACACGGCCTGTTCCACAATTGTCTGGACCGGTTGCTTCTGCTGAGGCTTCTTTGCCTCGACAACAGGTGCCGGAGACTTCCCACCAACGCGATTGAGTAACTGAGCCATGTACTCTTCGATTGAATCATCGCCGCCGACGTTCTCGTACTGTGCCATGCCTAGCTGCGGACTGAGTGCAATCTCTGGCAATGTCGGCTCTTCAATCGTAGCCGGTCCTTCGAAAGGCTCTTCATTTTGCAGCTCATTCGACATTCCATACTTTGCTAAGATGGCAGCCGTATCGATCGGAGCATCGCCAGACGGCGCCGAAAACTGAATCTCTTCCTGCTCTTCTGATTCGTAAGCAGCCGTTTCGTGATCATACGAATCAGTTCCATAGGCTTCAGCTTCGTACGATTCAGTCTCGTCGGTCAGCTCGGAAGCTCGTTCGTAGCCTTGGTCGTAATCCTGTTCGTAGTTTTCCTCATAGGCATGATCGTAGCCTGGCTCCGCGTCCGACGCGTACTCGCCCGACGTACCATGTTCGGTGAATTGACCTTCGGAATATTCAGAGTAATCATGTGCGTAACTTCCGTGATCGTAGGCCCCATCCTCGGAGTGCTCGGAATAACTGTACTCCGAATGTGGATATTCTTCCTCATGCTGAGCGTACGCTTCCGATTCGATCGACGAAGGATGTTCATACTCCGCAGCACTCACGAAATCAGTTGGTCCGTCTTCGACCACGCCTTCATGTGCATGTTCGTAATCAGAATGTGAACCAATATGGCTGTCATCGGCGCTGCTGTATCCGTACTGCGAGTCGCTGTCTAGCTGAGCGACAGAATGCTCGCCTGGGACCTCATGCTCGCGCGACTGCGCCGGATATTCATCAACAGCCTCTTCGCCAGCAGAATCGGTGGCGGCGTGAAACGCGTGAGGCGTATCCTGCTCTTCTTCCGTCTCGTAGTGATGGTGATCATACGATTCCGCTTCGAATCCTTCCTCCAGACTGAATTCCTCATCTGATTCAGGGTAAGTGTCAGTCGGCGTCCACGGAGTGTCTTCGTCCTCCGCAACAGTTTCGTCTGCCGCGACATCGGATTCCGCTTGCCACTGATACGACGCATGAGCAGCTTGATCAATTGGAGACTCACAATGCTCTTCGGCCGAGCAGGATTCGGCAGCGCTAGCTGCGAGTTCCGCTTGACGAGCTTCCAGCGTAGTCCGCTCTCGCTCAAACGCGCTACGAACCGAGTTGAACTGCGCGATCAAGTTATGATGCTCAACTTCCCATGCTTGTTGCTGCGATTGGAATTCGTGCTGAGCATTCTCCAAATCCGTCCGAGCTGCTTGCAGGTCAACACGCATCTGTTCCAGTTCGATCTGCTGCGATTCAATCTCACGAACCTGTTTCTCGATCTCGTGTTCACGAGCGTCGATATCGGACACACGAGTTTCCAGTTCAGCAACTTGCTCGCTGACATTGTCCTGTTGATTGAGGCTTGCCCGAATGGACGCCCCAATCAGCGTCAGATAGTCAGTGGCAGGATCACCATTCTTCCCAAACGATTGCCAAGCATCGCTGGACACACCTAGCTGAACGAGCAGATCCTGTACCTGCTTCTGCCATGATCGATTTGTCTGCTCGACCTCAAGAGCCTTCTGTTGGATTTGAACATTTAGCGTCTCGATATGTCGTTCGAGGCTGTCTTTGTTGCCAGCTGCAATTTCCAGCTCGGACTTGATGTTGGAGATATCTCTATCTTTGTCCGAAATCGTCCGGCGCAGAGCCTCGCATTCTTCCTTCAGCTTCGAGATCTGTTTGGCCAAGGAGACCGAACGCTCACGAGCTTCGGCGAGCGCCGCACGAGATTCATGCAATTCGTCGGCCGACATGGCTGAATCGGAAAACGACACCTCAGGGTTTTCCCGATGGGGCTCGGGGGACAGCTGAAATTCCGTTGTGCCGATTCGCAAGACGTCACCGGGATTCAGCCAAACATCTTCGAATGCTTGATCGTTGATTGTTGGCCGACCCTGCCACCGGCGTAGAATCGTCCCCGCCTTGCCATTGACGATGAGACATTCGACAGGAGCCAAAGTGTCCTGATCGAGTCGAATCGTACACTGTGGCGATCTGCCAATCGTGATGCGGTCTTCGACCGGAACAAAGTGATCGTTACCAAAGCGATTCCGAACCCGAAGTTTAAAAGGTCCGGATACGGCATTCGGTTCCGAAGGTGTTGCAGAGCGCGGCATTCTTGGTTCATTCCAGCGGTACTGAGGAGCACAACGGCAACGTTCGCGGCTCATGACGAGTTCGCGAATGCATTGCGCGCACGCCAATTTCGGCAGTTCGCGTCAATTAGCGCTATGAAGGGATGTAGGTTATGAAGACTGTACCGTCAAAAACGCGTAAAGAATTCCGACTGTGCCGCCATTGCCCTACCCGCAAATCCAACCTGCAAATCCCATTCTGACTCGCCGCGTCGCCCATCTGCGCAGGGTAAAAGAAGCTTGCAGGATTACCTTAGCGGGTGGAATTCTGCCGATTAACTGGCAGAACGTGACCAGCCTACGAGCAGTGTTCGGGCCACACCCAAAACGCTATCAGGCACGCAAACGCCAAAGTTTTAAAAAAGGG
>JAGQPC010000139.1 GCA_020426925.1 Planctomycetales bacterium
ACGTCTTCGAGCTTGACCGTGCCGCCAGCCGGCAGGTCGATGCGAAGTCTGCGCAGGGTGTCGACGTCTTCGCGAAACTCTTCGCCGAGCCGCACCATCAGGTCGAACGTCCGCTGCCCGTCGAGCACCTGCGAGACGACCTCGCCCTGCATGGCGGTTTGCACGAATTCGTTGACGTCGTTACGACGCAAGCCGAACAGTTTGAGTTTTTCACCGTCGGCCTCGACGCGCAGTTGCGGGATCGTCGTCTGTGGTTCGACCTGCAGGTCGCGGACGCCGGGGATGCCGGCGATGGCGCCGCGCACCCCCTCGGCCTGGCGGCGCAGTTCGTCGAGGTCGTCGCCGTAGATCTTGATTCCAATCGGCGCCTTAACCCCAGAGACCATGTGCGAGATCAGGTGCGCGATTGGCTGCTCGACAGCGGTGACAATGCCAGGGATATCCGCCATTGCCTCACGAACCTCGTTGATCTGCTCTTCACGGCTACGTGGAGAGTGTGAATTGAGTTCGAGGATGTACTCACTCATGTTGACTCCCTCCGCATGCTCGTCGAGCTCGGCACGGCCGGTTCTACGAACGAAGGAGTCGATGTCTTCAACCTTTAAGAGTCGCTGTTTTACCTTGTGGTTGATGTCGTTCGAAGCAGCCAGCGAAGTTCCAGGTGGAAGCACGACGTTGAGTTGGATTGCGCCTTCGTTGAACGGCGGCAGGAATCCGCGTTCTAGATTGGCCACAAACACACCGGCGATCACGACCGCGAGCGCGGTGACCGTCAAATTGAATCGCGGAAACGCCAGACTGAACCGTATGACTTTGTCGCCAACCCACTTCAGTCCTCGCAACAGGAATCCGTCTTTTTCCTCTTCCGTCAACTTGGCATGGCCCAGCAGCCAGTAGGCCAACACTGGTGTCACTGTTAAAGACACCAGTAGCGACGAGACGATCGACACGATGTATGCCACGCCCAGCGGAGCAAACAGACGGCCCTCCATGCCGCTCAGGGCGAACAGCGGCATGAACACCAGGCAGACGATCATCGTTCCGAAAACAATCGAATTGCGGACTTCCGTGCTCGCCAGAAAGACGATCAGGAGCGGATGCCGGGGATTCTTCGAGTGCCGATTCTCTTTGAGGCGGCGGAAGATGTTCTCCACATCGACAATGGCGTCGTCAACAAGTTCTCCCATCGCCACCGCGAGGCCACCTAGGGTCATTACGTTAATGGACAGTTCTGTGCCCGATACCCAGCCGATCAATCGAAACACGAGCGTCGTAATCACCAGCGACAGAGGAATGGCTGTCAGCGTGATGAAAGTAGTGCGAAAATTCAGCAGAAACAGAAACAGAATGATGATGACGAGTACGGCACCAATCACAAGTGCTTCACCAACATTGAAGATTCCACGATCAATGAAGTTCCGAAGCTGGAACAGTTCCGGGTTGATAACAATGTCGGCGGTCAGCGAATCTTCAGCTTCCGAGAATGCTGTTTCCAATCGCTCTGTCAGTCCGCGCGTATCGACATGTGGCTGCTTGACAATGGTGAAAACGACGCCGGGCCGTCCACTGACACTTCCGTCGCCCCGTTTGAATTCCGCACCTTCAACAATGTTCGCGACTTGACCCAGCAGGACGGACCGTTTTTCATTGGCCTTCACGGGAATCTGCCGCAGATCATGGAGCACCTGATCCGGCTCCGGACCGAGTCGACCGAGAACGCGAATTGGTCGTTCGGTTTCGCCTTTTACGGCAAAGCCACCACTGGTGTTGATGTTGCTGTCTTTGAGGGCCTGCTCAACTTCCTGCAAAGTGACGTCATATTCGAGCAATGCCGATGGATCGATTCGCACTTGATACTGCTTACGGTCACCACCCAGAATAAATGCTTCCGCAACGCCCGTCACTTTCAGTATGCGCGGGCGAATAATCCAGTCAGAGGTCGTTCGCAGAGACAGCCGTCGAGATTCCTCGGATGGGAATTTGACTTCGTACTGCTCTCCGTCGATTGTGATTGCCGCTTGGGGTGTATCGTCGACTTGGAGAAGTTCGGTGCTGGAATTAGTCTGCTTCCAAGTGACACCTTCGGTGGAAATTGCTTCCCAAGAAGCCAAGTCATTCCGGTCAACCGGTCTCCACACCAAAACTTGGGAACGGGGCTCCTCCTGAGGAATCAATTCCACGAGCAGCCCGGTTTTTCCAGCGGGATACAACTCTCCCCCGTTCGGTCCCTGTTGGCGATAAATTCCCGCGACAACGATTTGGCCCATGATGGACGCAGGTGGCGTCATTTGGGGCAGGATGCCGTCTGGAAGTATTCCGCCCAAAGTTGTCAGTCGCTCCTGCACTGTTTGTCGTGCCGATCTGATCTCCGTGTTCCAATCGAACTCAATGTAGATGACGTTCAGGCCGGCAGTCGACTGGCTGCGAACAGCCTGCACGCCGCTGGCACCCAATAGTGCTATCTCGATTGGCTGCGTGACCAGCGTCTCGACTTCTTCCGTCGCAAGACCGGGGCACTCAGTAATGATAATGACTCGCGGGCGGTCGAGGTCCGGAAAGACGTCAATCGGCATTTGCGTTGCGAGATATGACCCATACACCAGCATTACGATGCTGATCACGAGGACCAACATGCGGTAGCGAAGTGCGAATCGAATAATGGCGTTAAGCATTGTGCGTTCCTCAATGACTTGCGTGGACGGTACCGTCCGCGTGAACGTGTACGTCGGCACGCATGCCACTTGCCGCTTGTGCTTTCAGCACGCGATTGAGTGACGCCGCAGCACCCTGAGCGAGATAGAGACCGGGAGTGACGCTTCCGTCATTTGCGATGACCGTGCTCACACGATCTTCGTGAAGTACTTGGACAGGAATGCGATTGAACAAGTCGCCATTTTGCTGAAACACATACGCTTCTGGTCCTTCACGCACGATCGCTGCACTTGGTAGAACCAAGACGTTAGTAAGTTCCTCAACCGGAACGTGAAGTCGCACTCGCTGGCCGGGGCGAAACCTCCAGACCACGAAAGACTCGCCGCTCTTTTCATAGGATCGCGACTGGTTGGACAGCGGTATGAAGAAGTCGAAGGTGCGACTCTGTTCGTCGATCGAGTTCGACAGGTAACGAATCTCGAATGACTGCTCAAGTTCCGGCCAGTGCTGCGGGTCGTCTTCCGCGAACTCAACTGTGATCTTCCAGCCATTCTGTGCCGCCTTCTCCAGATAAGGCGCCTCGCGTTTGAATGCATGGCCTTCCAGATAGAGTGAACTGTGATTCGCCAGCGTGATGAGTAGCTGTCCGGCTTGAACCTGCTGGCCAAGCTCTGCATTCAACTCCTGAACTTCAAATGCAAAGGCATCGTCATCGTTCCCCTGTTGGAAGGATGCCTGCCGGATTGTCACGAGCTTTTCGTGGTTTTTGACCCTTGGCGGAGCAACGACGTCAACGGTCGAGACAAACTGGCCGTTCGCAACCTGATCGACCTGTTGCGGATTCAGTCCGCGAGTCAACAAGTCCTGTCGGTGAGCCTGAATGACGGCTTCCTGACGGCGAAGCTGGTTTTCCAAGTCGATGATTCTCGACCCGGAAATCCCGCCTTTGTCGGCCAGCGGCTGTAGACGAGACAACTGCTCCCTTGCGATCTGAGCCTCTTTCGTTGAACTGAACAAATCCTTTTGGGTGCTTTGTAGGTATTCACTGAACAATCGCAGCGTGAAGAGTCGCTCGCCCGGACGCACTGTGTCGCCGGGGAAAGCATGGACTTCCGAAACAACCCCCACGGCAGGTGACGTAACACCGCGATCGGATTGTCCGGGACGATCTACAACCGAACCGGGCACCTGAATCGTTCGCCAATAGGTTTGTGGCCTTGCCGGTTTCGAGACCAATTGCAGGTTCTTACGAGCCTGCGGAGAAAGCTTCAGGACTTTTGGTACTTCGACTGGTGGCGAAGTAACTTCACCGCGGGCCTCCGCCTCTGGTGACGAGAAAATCGTCGCCCATTGGTCACGAGTGAAGAACGCAGCCACGCCCAGTGCTGCCACGACAACGACGCCGCTGAGCAAACGCAAAGATTTGGGAAAACGCATGAACTTGCCTCGGAATCGCTGAATTCGAACGGCGACATCGCAAAAGCGAGCGCGCAAACGGAAAACGTCGAAGAAAACTTGGAAAGAGCGCGCAACGTCACGAATTGAGTTGCGTTGGAGCCTTACCGAGTACGCCAGAAAGCGAGTAGCCATGACATCACGGATGAATCCGGTGGCATAGCTACGAAGGCGTTAGCAGCGAATCGAGAGAAACTGCAAGAAGAGCGCGCACTTCGGGCGCACGAGCGGCGGCAACGTGAGTTGCGTGCAAAGTCGAGGCGTCCCCAACGTGGAATTCGCTGGCAAAATGTCACCAACGAAATACAACACTGTCAATTCAGACTTGGTGACTTTCGCAGTATTACTGTCGTCCAAAATCTGGTCGTCGCCACCGTAAATTGCATCAGAGTCGTGGTCAGGAAGCTGCTCGCTCGACGATTGTGTCTCACTACCACTCTCATGGTCACCATGTTGGTCGGTATCGTGCAGATGCACGTGCGGGCGAGAATCATGTCCGTCTGGCTCAACAATCGACGATCCCGCGTGCGAATGAGGCACAGAGAACAAACTCTGGCTCAACAGCAAAAGTGGAATCAATATTGAGGAGATGGCTCGGTTCATGATTTGGCAAACGCGACGTATTTGAACTTATTAGCGAATCTAAAGCTACGTCGCCTTTCGGTTTTTGTCAATTCCAAGGTCGAATGCACTCAACAAAGAAATGCTTCTTGGCAGCGTTTCTCCGCGTAGTTACTGGCCACTCTGAGCCTCACCGCGAAGACCGTCGTTGCCATCATTAGGACACGACATTCGCTTGAGCGAGTCCCCATCCTGTGATGGGCAAAACCGCCAGCCAGTGTCATCGCTGATCGCCCAGACCGAGGCAGACAGAACCGCCCACCCACCGACAATGGCGATGTCTTCAAGGTACTGTGGGTTTCGGCTATAGCGATAGAGCCCGTCGGTAACCAGCGGCCCCTTGCTACCGGAGGTGGTCTTGAGACTCAGTTGCCGAACCCCGACCCATGCAAGAACATTCCCTCCAACAATCAGCAACACTCCGATTGGCCAACGAACGATGGCGGCCCAGCCAAGGCTGTTCCAGTCGAGCAACCCGACCACGATGAAGCCGCCGAATGAGAGAAGCGTCAGAAGCCAAACAAAGTAGTATTGCCAAGTCTGTTGAGCCGGTGGCGGCCAGATGCGTTTTGATGGCCGCACGATCGAATATGCAAGGATCGCGAGGACACCGCAAAGCAATACCGCTGTCAGAATTAATAGGCTCAAGAGCATGTTGAATTCTGCACTCCGCTCCTAATGGTCGGCAATGACCTGCTGGTCATCGCAATCTTCGACAACTCCCTCGTACTCGAATTCCAGCGTTGAGTGTTGGACTTGAAAGTCCTCTGCAAGAGCCTGCTTGATTTGACGTTTGATGCATTCCAGTTCATCCGGATTGCCTTTCTGCAACAAGACATGAGCTTCCAACGCTCGATGCTGCTCATCAAGTTCCCAGATGTGAACGTGATGCATCCCACTCACCCCATCAATTCGCTCCACGGTCTCAACTAACTGGTTCAAGTCGAAATCAACGGGCGTCCCTTCCATCAAGACGCGCGTTGCCTGCGGAAGCATCTTGAAAACCTGCCACAGAACGTAGCCAGCGATCAACAACGTGATTGCCGGGTCAACCCACTTCCAGTCAAACCAGATAATCGCTCCAGCGCCCATTAGAACGGCAACACTCCCAAGGGCATCGACAATGTTGTGAATGAAAGCGGCTCGCACGTTCAATGACCCGCGACTCATCGCCCACAGCAGCAACGCGGTGGCAACGTCGATGACCAGAGCCAGAACGGCCGTTGCGGCCATCAACCAGCCGATGATCTCTTGCGGTTCGATGAATCGCTTGACGCCCTCGTACAACAGATACAGACCGATGACCGCCAGCAGCGTCAGGTTGATCAATGCTCCAATCATTTCCGCACGGCGGTAGCCGAACGTGTAACGCTCATTCGCATCTTTCTTAGAGATTCGACGCGCGATGTAGGCGATGAGCAATGCATTGGCGTCATTGAAGTTGTGGGCCGCATCCGACAGCAAAGCCACGCTGCCGGAGAAGATTCCGGCAACAACTTGCCCCACTGTGAGAATCTGATTCAGCATCACTGCCCACAACAGACGTGCGTCACTAACCCCTTCCAATTCTCCGCTGCGGCTGGCACCGTGCGAATGACCGGAATGGTCGTGGTCAGGATGTTCATTTTCTTCTGTTGTGATCATCATCATTTCAATTCAATCGCTTTTCGTAGTCAGCGTATTATTGCTGCATATCACGATTGGCTATCGCAAGCACGCCAGACCGTAACAACGAGACGATTCGCATGGATGTTACGTTAAAGGCAACTGTCGTGCCGATGACGCTGGTTTCAATCGAAACGACATAGCGAGGCCCTCGCAAAGTCGTTCCGGTCGCGTTTTATTCTAGGAGGCCGCATGTCAAACGCGGTCCAGCTAGGCGCCAGTGCGTCGAGCATTTCCCGGAGTCTGTCAGCTAGCCGAAAAAGGTCACCGCCATACTCGATGAATTCCTCTACACGAGACAAGTCCGCGTGGTCCCGGTCGCCTATCCTTGGGGTAGGACCATAAAGCCAGATTCGAGCATAGGCATCGAATACGTGAAACCTTCTCGCCGCTACGCGTATGTCGTTGCACGGCAAATCGAAATTGAAGAGCACCAGTTCAATTTGGCCATAGCTATACATTCGAGCTACGTCATCGACACACGTAGCCCGAAAAACGGTGTAACCGGATGCCCGCAGATCGGCAGCTAGCCGCGCAAAAACTTCGTCACGGTGCTCTGCGATGAGAGCACGGTCCGGGCGTTGCTCCTTTCGAGATCGTTGAGTTTCCGGACAGAGTGGTTTGACGTACGTGGCCAGTGTTCTTTCTTCAACTATGGAAATCATGAATCTTCCTCCTTGGGAATCCAACTTCGACAGACAGACATTCGAGTCGATTCGGAAGAATCAAAGCCTCCAACGTGAAAGACATGCACAAACTCGCAAAGACGAAAAGAATTGAGCAGAAAAACGC
This sequence comes from Planctomycetales bacterium, assembly GCA_020426925.1. GTDB lineage: Bacteria > Planctomycetota > Planctomycetia > Pirellulales > Pirellulaceae > JAGQPC01. The sequence continues at coordinate 7,186 of JAGQPC010000139.1, forward strand.
GACCGGATTCTGTTGAATCGACGTGCGTCGATAGCGCGATCTTCGGCAAGTAAGGACGGCTGCGGAGTTGAGCCTTCATCGTCATGCCGAAGACGATCAACTTCGAATTGCCCGACCTCAGTTGGCCGTCGTGGACAAGAATCGCAACACTGGCACCTGTGGCTACATTCACAATAGTTCAGGCTCGGCCCGATCGAACAACACGTATTTGTTTCGCAAATACACCTGTCACATTCATCGCACCAAGACGCCGAAGGCTGGAGCAAAAACATTGGGAGAAGCATCAAGCAGGCAAACATTTTCACACGACCATCTGAATTCCGACGCATGCCTTTTCTCCTTTCCACAATGCGCAACTTTCTAGCGTGTCTGAAGCCGTTCCCAGCCATGCACAGTGACTGGTTAGATACTTGTGGTCTATTTCCCTTTTTTCTTAATTAAGTCGATGGGATAACATTCTCTTGTCACGACAATTCCTTGCGATTTTTTTCAGGTAACTGTCCTCATTGATCGTGGCCTTCATGGTCGTGTGCGATTTCTCCACGATACGACTTCCCGTTGATTGTGAGCACTAGTCGATGCTCTGCACCCTCCTCGTCGACGTGAGCGGCAAGCTCCGTTTCGTTTGATATGAAGCGAGACGACATGCCTGCCGGATCGTTTTGATCGGGCGAGGCGGCCAATTTGAATTGCTCAGGTTGACCGTCGTGTGTAGTGTTGATCGTGATCTCTGTCGAGTCGATCGGCACTTGCGCGTCGGCCGCGCCGTTGAGAATGTAGATCGTCACGGATTGTTCGTCATGCAATAGTTCGGCGTGGTATTCCTCATTGCCGAGTTCTATCAAGTCGCCATGGTGCGGGCCTTCCGTGGGGTGCGCGTGCCCGGCGTGTGCATCCACGGTCGGTGGCGGTGGAGACGTCTCTGGTCCGGCGGTTGTTTGAGTTTCGCTTGTGCATCCAGCGAGGCAAAGCAACGCAACGACTAGATTGATTACGATCATCTTACTTGTAGATGACATTGAAGCTTCCTTATTGAATCTGTTTAAGTGAGATGACCGGCCTCGCTGAGAGGCCGGAATTGTTTCGGATGAACGTCGAATCAATGTTCGTGGCGAACTTCGAATCCGCTTTTTGCGAGCCAGCTTTCCCACGTCTGCGCTACTTTGTGAGAGGGCAACTCGACATGCTTCCAATCACGACAGCGAACGCTTGCGTCTACATGTCCGCTATGCGCTTCTGTTCGCACTTCGCATCCAAACCCCTTCATAAGCGCGACGAATTCGTCCATTTGGGCTTTGTCTTTGAAATGCACGGTTTTCCACTCGGGCAAGCGATATCGCACTTCTTCAGCACCGTTGGGGCCATGGTCGTGGCCGGCATGGTCATGATCGTGACCTGCGTGATCATGTCCCGCGTGGCCAGCGCCATCGTGATCGTGACCGGCATGGTTCTCAGCGTGACCGTGTAGAGTCTCGAATCCAGCGCCCTTCAACCAAGCTTCCCATTGGTGGGCCAATTTGTCGTTGGCAACTTCTAGTGATTTCCACTGGCCGGTGCGGTAGGCAACGTCAATGTGGCCGCCATGACTGCCCTGTTTTGCTTCGCAGCCGAGTTTCTTGACGGCGGCGAGATGTTGCTTGGCTTTTGCGGCGTCCTCAAAGTGCATCGTGTTCCACTTTGGCAGTCGATACGCAATGGCCTCTCCGGCATCGCTGCCGTTCGCAAAAACCGAAACGACCGAAAGGCAGGCTGATGCGATGATTAATCGTGACATAAGAAACTCCTTCAAAAAGTAGTGGGCTGCCAACTGCCACGGTCCGTGTGACAGTCTGATTGGCAAGGCTTTAGGTTGCTTCCGCCATCATGAACGGAGAATGGTCTACGGTCGTGTTGTGGTCATCATCAGATTCTTCTTCGAGAGGGATATCTGTTTGGGATTCATTGACGACACGTTCGGCCTCCTTCAAACCGAAGAGCCAAAACAGAGCCGGGTGAACGAAAAAGTCGAGCAGCGTAGAACTAATCAATCCGCCGAGAATCACCGTAGCGACCGGATAGAGAATTTCTTTCCCCGGCTCGCCTGCTGCAAGCACTAGCGGAACCAATCCAATTCCAGAAGTTAGCGCCGTCATTAGTACGGGCGCCAATCGTTCAAGGCCCGCGCGAACGATCATTTCTTTTGTCCAACTTTCACCTTCGTACTTCACAAGGTGCAAGTAGTGATTGAGCAGCAAGATGCCGTTGCGAGAGGCGATTCCAGCCAGCGAGATAAAGCCGACCATCGCCGCTACGGTAAGCGTCTGCCCCGTGACAACTAGCGCAATGACCGATCCGATGAATGCCATCGGCAACGCAGCCATCACCTGAAGGGAAAGGTTGACTGAGCGAAACATCGTGAATAGCACTAGGAAAACGCCAACCATAGATACCGCGAACAGTCCACCGATAACGCGTGTGGCCGACTGCTGGCTTTCAAACTGACCGCTGTATTCGACGAAGTAACCAGCGGGCAACGACTCGACGACGGGAAGAACTCGCTTCTGGATATCCTGAACAACGTCGACGACTCCTCGCTCAGACACATTGCATTGAAGGATGATGCGACGGCGCACGTTCTCGCGATTGACCGTGTTCGGACCGCCGGACTCGTAAATGTTCGCGACCGACTCAAGTGGCAGTTTTCCGCCGTCCGCAAGGTCAATAGTGAGTCGGCGTAGTGCTTGAATGTCTTCACGATAGTTTTCGTCGAGGCGAATCATCAAATCGAAGGTTCGCTGGCCCAGCAATACTTCTGAAACGATCTGTCCATTCATCGCAGTTTCAATGAAGTCGTTGACTTCCACCGGAGTAAGTCCGTAGAGCAGGAGTTTGTCGCGGTCGAGTTCGATTCTCAGTTGTGGAATCACCACCTGGGGTTCTACAAGCAAGTCCGTGACGCCGGGAACCGCCTGCATCGCGGCCTGCATCTCTTGGGCTTTGCGACGGAGCACATCCAAATCATCGCCGTATATCTTGATACCGATCTGCGCTTTCACTCCTGAGAGCATGTGCGAGATCAAGTGTGCGATTGGCTGCTCTACGGCCGTCACAATCCCCGGAATGTCAGCCATTGCTTCGCGGATTTCATCGAGCTGCTCTTCGCGCGAACGAGGCGACTCCGGATCGAGATCGATGATGATCTCGCTCATATTTACGCCTTCGGCGTGTTCGTCTAATTCGGCTCGACCCGTCCGTCGGACAAACTGCCTGACGTCTTCGATCTCCATCAAGCGGTCTTCAACCTTCTTGTTGATGTCGTTCGACGTTTGAAGTGACGTGCCAGGTGGCAGTACGACATTCAATTGGATCACGCCTTCATTGAAAGGTGGCAGGAAATCCCGCTCCAGATTGATGACGAACAGGCCTGCAAGCGCGACGGCTGCCAACGTTGCGATCAAATTCAGTTGCGGCATTCGCAGGCTGAAGCGAATGACTTTGTCACCAACCCATTTCAGGCCGCGAAGGAAGAATCCATCTTTCTCTTCTTCCGTTCCTTTCTGATGGCCCAGCAGCCAATACGACAGAACCGGCGTCACCGTCAGCGATACGAGCAACGATGATAGGATCGAGACGATATAAGCGACTCCCAGTGGGGCGAATAGTCGCCCTTCCATTCCTGATAGAGCGAAAAGTGGCACGAAGACGAGGATCACAATTATCGTTCCAAAGACTATTGAGTTACGAATCTCAACGCTGGCCCGAAACACAACGAGTAGTGCCGGAAGCGGGTTGCTCTTTTGCCGATTCTCCTTCAGACGCCGAAAAATGTTCTCGACATCGACGATCGCGTCATCGACCAGCTCGCCGATTGCGACGGCCAGTCCGCCTAACGTCATCGTGTTGATCGACAAATCAAACACTCGGAAAACGATGGCCGTGCATACTAGCGAAAGAGGGATCGCCGTCAGCGTGATGAATGTTGTACGAAAGTTCATCAGGAAGAGGAACAAGATGATGACCACGAGAATGCCGCCATCACGCAGTGCCTCGATAACGTTCTCAATTGCGCGATCGATGAAGGATTGTTGGGCATAGAGTGGTTCTATCCTCAGATCGTCGGGCAGCGATGGGCGCAAGTCCTCGATTGCTTCCATCACCGCGTCCGTAACCTCGCGAGTATCGGCCGCCGGTTGCTTATTGATCGTGAGAACAACGGCTGGGCCTCCGGAAAACTCACCTGCCTCGTTCCGAATAAACGCTGCACTATCACCTCGCTTTACCTGTGCGCCTTCGACTACACGGGCAATCTGAGCAAGGGCAATCGGGCGCCCCTCTCGGATCGTAACGACGACTTTTTGGAGGTCTTCAATGGACTTCACTCGGCCGAGCGCTCGAACGAGCAGTTCATTCGGACCTTGCTCGTCGAGGTATCCACCGGTGGCGTTTTCATTGCTGTTCTGAACTGCTTGCTTTACATCACTTAGCGTGACTCCGTAGCGAAGCATCGCGTCTGGATCGACGAGCACTTGAAACTGCTTGCGTCCTCCGCCCATGGTGAAAACCTGGGAGACACCGGGAATTGTGAGCAATCGCTGACGCACCACCCAATCCGCAAGAGTTCGCATCTCAAGTGGATCGTTGCTTTCTCCGTCATCCCACATGCCGAGCATCAGTATCTGTCCCATGATGGAAGAGACTGGCGCAAGTTGTGGCTGAATGCCGGCGGGTAGCCGCTCTGACACGAGCTGCAATCGCTCGTTGACGATTTGCCGATCGTTATAGATGTCCGTCCCCCAGTCGAATTCGACATAGACGACCGACATTCCAACTCCCGAAGAACTCCGCACCGCTTGTACACCGTTGGCACCATTCATCGCCGTTTCGAGCGGGAATGTAATTAATGCCTCGACTTCCTCGGGTGCCATGCCGTGCGCTTCGGTCATAACGACAACGCGAGGGCGGTTTAGATCAGGAAACACGTCAATGGGAGCTTGCAGTGCCTGCCATGAGCCGTAGCCGATTAGAAATAGCGCAGCCGCCATGGTGAGCATGCGTTGTTTCAACGCAAAGCGAATGATTGCATTTAGCATGGTATGGCCTCCTAGTGGTTATGACCGGCATGCGGGTCAACACCGCCGCCAGCCTTGTTCTTGAGAGCCATTTGCATCTGATGAGCACCACGCATAGCAACCACATCACCGGGAAACAGCGATCCATCGTTCTCGATTACGGCGGAATACTGATCTTTGTATTTGACATGCACAGGTACGCGATCGAAGTGATCCCCGTTTTGCTGAAAGATGAAATACTCAGCGCCCTCGCGGGCTACGGCATTCACAGGCAACACGATCTGTTCTGGCCATTGCTCGACAGGGACTCGCAAGCGGAGTCGTTGACCAGGGAGGTATCGCCACTCGACGAAACGGTTGCCATCGGCTCGCCGATCTTTCGTGACTTCATTTGGCAGTCGCACGTAGAAATGGAGCGTTCTGGAATCGGTGTCGACCTGGTTGGCCAGATAGGCGATTTCCAAGCCTTCAACAATGCGTGAACCCGCGCCGGGCTGTTCGAATATCGCGTCGACCTTCCAGCTCTGTTCGGATGCCTGACGTAATTGCGAGATGTCCTGCTCGAAGGCCAGTCCCTCAATAAACAACTCGTCGTAGTCCACCAGTATGCAGAGCGTTGCTCCTGCCATCACGGCCTGTCCTTTATGAACGTCAAGCTGCTGGAGGATAAGTGGGCTGGAATGCTGTTTTTTTGCTTGTTGTCCGTTCGCCTGCGGTGAATAAGACACAGGCCGCGTTGGGACACGTGACAGTTTCAGTTCCTCGTCGCCATGGTCATCGATGGACGGCGCGACGATTTGTAGCTCTCTAAGTAGGCGCCGCTCTCGTGCAATCTGATTGACTTGTTCATCTGATAGTCCATGCAGCCGAAGTGCTTCACGTTGAGCACGTAGCGACGCCGTTAATTTGTCTCGGGCATACTGTCGTTCGAGCAGCACCTTACCGGCGACCGCACCGGTGTTGGTAATGCTGGTGAGCCGCGTGATCTCTTTCTCCTCGACATCCAGTTCACCAAGTGTCTTCACGAAATCAGTTTGGGTTTGTACTAGGTCCTCGTGCGTTAGCCGGATTTTGAACAGCAGCGTTCCCGGCTCGACGGCTTCACCTTGAACAGCATGGACGTGGGTGATGACGCCCGTCATCGGTGTCGCAACTTGTACGCGTGTTCGCCCCGGCCTTTCCACGACCACGGCCGGAACGGTAATTGATTTGCGAAACGTTTCTAACTTGATCGGACGAATCTGATCCGCCGTGAGTCCAACGTTGCGTAGGGCCTGCTGCGATAATTCGAGAGACGTGGCTTCGTCGTGGCCTGCATGCGCCCCGTGGTCGTGACCTGCGTGTGGGTCTTCGTTCTGGGCGGCATCACCTTCGATCGACTGACTGCCGGACCTGAACGCGGTAATCGTCTGGTTAACCCAATTCGAGGTGGCTGGAAACCATCGGTTCCAAGTAAACACGCCAGCAAGCACAACGACGGTAGCGATGGTCACCCAAACCCATTTCGCTGGTATTTTGGGAATTCTTAACTTCATGGATAGCATCCAGTACTAGGGACGATCAATGGTCGGATGTTTGCGCACTACGCAAGCGCAAGGTTCGGCGCAGGTAACGCGAGGAATTAAGCGAGGGTCACACGAGAGGAATCATGCAGGAACGAAGACTGCGCAATGAGGGGCGCAGCAACGCACGCTTAGCGTGATTCCATGGTGGACTTTCGAGCGAAAGCCGTTAGATCAGCCACACTTGCTTAAGCGCATGCAGGGGCTCTGTAGTAGCAGAAGACTGATCGATACAGACATCTGCTCCACTCGTTTTCTGGACCAACGCGAGTAGATTCGCGAAATTGTCTGAGTCCGGTGCCGGCAGCCAAAACGACAATGTCAAAGACAGCTCAGTACTGAAATCGTTTGGCGCATAGAAATTGCAGGACGTTCCGTCGCAACAGTCGCTGTCGTGGTTGTGGTGGCCGTCGTGAGACTCGCCGTCCGACGAATGCGAATGATCGTGATGCGGGCAAGAATCGGCAGACGCTTCCGCCGTCATCGCGCCAGTTTCGCACTGATGACCATGATGCCAGCAGCAACCAAGCAGCACGTGTAAGCTCACGGCAGCGAGAGTTACGGTGGTTAGGATTTGCTTGGACATCATGGAATCATACGCTGACAAAGGAGATCGGGTTCTTCGCACCCATCGGCTTTATATCGGGCATTTTCTATGCCGACAACACACTTTTCCGCGGCCCTAACCCAATCAAAAGCGA
>JAGQPC010000140.1 GCA_020426925.1 Planctomycetales bacterium
CGTTGAACTCGATGACGCTGCCGGCTCGCAGGAAATCGTTTGGAGATAGCCCGCTCCCCCATCTCGCCGTTCCACCTGTCGGCAAAACGTGGGACGGGCCGGCCGCATAATCGCCAAGAGCGACTGGCGCGTAGTTGCCCAAAAATGTCGCGCCGGCGTTCCGAATCTTTTCGCATAATTCTGCCGCGTTGTCAGTCGCGATATGAAGATGTTCGGGGGCGATTTCGTCAGTCAGCTGACACGCTTCGTTCTCGTCGCGGGCACGGATGAGTGCTCCGTACGATTCCAGGCTGTGAATCGTAAGTTCACAACGCGACAGCAACGCGACCTGGCGATTTAGCTCTGCGTAGGTGTTATCGAGAGTAGCATCGTCCCAGGTGATGAGAATACTTGAACCAGGCGCGTGCTCGGCCTGAGCTAGGAGATCGGCAGCGGTAAAATCGGGGCGAGTCGAGCTGTCGGCGAGCACGACGACTTCGCTGGGACCTGCGATGGAATCGATGTCGACTTCGCCATAGACGAGTTTTTTCGCGAGCGCCACGAACATGTTCCCTGGTCCGACGATCTTGTCGACCGCGGGAATCGTTTCGGTACCGTAGGCGAGCGACGCGACCGCTTGAGCTCCGCCTGCTCGATAGACTTCGGTGACGCCGAGTTCATGGCATGTGGCTAGCATGTCGGGATTGTTCGCACCGAAGGAAGTTGGTGGCGCGACAACTGCGATTTCTCGAACGCCGGCTGCCTGAGCGGGAACGGCCGTCATCAGCACAGTCGACGGATAAGCAGCAGCTCCGCCAGGAACGCAGATGCCGATTCGGTGCAGAGGCACGTAGCGTTGGCGAAGATTGACTCCGTCGCGCGACAGCGTTTGGTCTTTGTGGAGGATCGCCGTTTGGAAGTCCAGTACGTTTTTGCGTACGGCTCGGACAGTCGCCAGGAATTCGTCAGACGCATTGGCGTGGGCTTCGGCGAGTTCTTCCGCTGAAACGCGAATCGTGTCTGGTGTAAGGTCCGCTCCATCCAAGACTTTTGAATAATGGAGCAGGGCATTAGTGCCCTTGGTGCGAACTTCTTCGCAGATCCGCTCGACTACTTGCTGCGGAGAAAGCGGTTCGCCGAAAACATCTATCGTGCGTTGTCGACTGGCTTCGCTGACGATGTTGCCTCGCGGGCTGAGCCGTTCACGGAGCTGGTCAAGTTTCGCGCGAACGTCGCCATCACGAGTGTCGATTCGCAGGATATTTAACTTCGAATTGGACATAGGCCGAAACCAGGCCGCGAGCCTGACGCCGAGGAGTGTTTTAACTTGTTTGCAGCCGGAGTTCGGCTAACCGATTCAAGAGGCCAAACGGATCACCGTTCATACGATTGTGCTCGCCAAACACGGGCTCGCAAGGCCTGTTCACGATCGGGCCTTGCGGTAATGGCGTTGCGTGCTGAAAATCTACGGTCCGAACCTTTGAAATCGGTCTGCGTCCTTCGCCATGTCTTCTACCCAGAGATGTGCCGTGTAGCGTTGATCCCAGCCGCAGCCGGAGGAGCACTGGCAAAGCCAGTGGCACCCCAGCCGCAAAATCAGTATTGACATGTGGCCATAGCCATAGACTCCAAGACCATCAGACGGTTCATTTCGACAGCAGGAAATTTCAGGACAGTATACGATGCCAAGTTGCGTACTCGCTTATTCGGGTGGTTTAGACACGTCGGTGATTTTGGGTTGGCTCCAGGACGAGGGCTATGAAGTCCATGCTGTCTATGTCGATCTGGGGCAGCCCTGTGAGGACCGGGAAGCTATTCTACAAAAGGCAAAAAACGCAGGCGCAGCCAGTGCTCGTATCGTCGACGCTCAGGAGGAAATGTGTCGCGATTTTGCGTTTCCAGTTCTGCAGTGGCAAGCAAAGTACGAATCGATTTACTTGTTGGGAACATCGATCGCACGGCCGCTGATTTCGAAGGTGTGCTTGCAGGTTGCTCGAGAGGTAAACGCTGATGCATATGCTCATGGAGCAACTGGGAAGGGCAACGATCAATGTCGATTTCAGTTGGCCGCGGAAGCTTTGAATCCCAGTGTCAAAGTTATTGCACCGTGGCGGATCAAAAAATTCCGTGAGGCCTTCCCGGGTAGGACAGAGCTGATCGCGTACTGCGAAGCGAACAACATCCCGGTGAAGGCTTCTGCGGCAAAGCCTTACAGTTCCGACGAGAACTGTCTGCACATCAGCTACGAAGCAGGGGATCTAGAAGACTTAAACGTCAACGGTGTGGAGCTGGTCGACTTCGGTATGACGGTTTCACCTCAGGCAGCACCTGACCAGGTCGAAAACGTCTCGGTTGCTTTTGAAGCGGGCGTGCCGGTTTCGGTGAATGGCCAAAGTCTGTCACCGCTCGGAATCGTAAAAACACTCAACGAGATTGGAGGTCGTAACGGAGTTGGTCGAATCGATATGGTTGAAAACCGTTTTGTTGGCATGAAAAGTCGAGGCGTTTACGAATCGCCCGGAATGACCGTTCTGTACGATGCACTGTTGAGTATTGAGCAGCTCACGATGGACCGCGATTTGGTGCATTTGCGAGACCGGTTAGCGCCTGAAGTTGCCGAAATGGTTTACTACGGTTTTTGGTACGCTCCGAAAATGGATGCATTGCTTGCGTTCATCAAAGACGCGACGAAACACGTTACTGGCGAAGTGAAATTGCAGCTGTACAAAGGCAACATCATTGTTGACGCCCGCACGAGTCCCAACAGCTTGTACGACGAAGGCATCGCGACGATGGAGGGCGGCGGATCGTACAATCAAGACGATGCCGAGGGATTCTTGCGAATTCAAGGATTGCCATCACGCGTACAAGGAAGAACGACACCGAGAGAATACTAGCGTCCAGGCCGAAGCTTGCTGCATCGCAAGTTCTCTTTCTTATTCGCGCCGAAGCCTCGCTGCTGCGCGCGTCTCGATGTCGAGACATCTGATTATGCGATAGTTCTGCACCGGTAATCTATAATCGGCGAAAACTCAAATCAGTGCTCGTTTTCGGGCATTATCTTGGCTTTTAGCGCCAATCGCCGCCATTCATCGGCAGCTCGCCCGGGGCGCTCGCCTTTCTCGCGAAAAAAAGTTTTTGTTTTTCGTGATGGTTCTTTGGCGCTTTCTCCGCAGGTCCTTACGTGGCCAACTTCAGCCACGAATTCGAAGTTCAAGCATATTCAAAGAGAGGTTTACGATGTTAACCCGCATTACCAATCGCAAAAACAAGTCGAAATCTAAAAAGAAAAGTCAAAACCGAGTTCGACGAAATGGTAACCAGATTTCGGTCGAATCTCTCGAGAATCGAGAGCTAATGGCTGCTGATATTTCGTTTGCCAATAACGTGATCAGCATCCAAGGAACGAATGCCAATGATGTTGTTTCGGTTGCGATCGACGCAGGCAACACCAGCGGTATCTTCAACCACTTGGATGACCAAGTTGTAGTTTCTGTGCAGACGGGACGCAGTCAAGTGACCGAGTCATTTCCTCGCTACAAAGGCTTCTTGTCTAACGTCAATAGCATCAGTTTCAATGGGAATGATGGCAACGATCGATTTCAAAATAACACCAATATCACGTCGATTGCCGTCGGTGGAAATGGCGATGACGTGCTAATCGGAGGAACAGGCAACGACACGCTGGTCGGTGACAAGTTTGTCATCTTTGGCTCCGGGGATATTGGGTACGGCAATGATCAGTTGTACGGTGGCGATGGAAATGACATTCTTCATGGCCAGAACGGTTCGGACACCTTAAACGGCGGCGATGGCAACGATCAGCTGTTTGGCGGTGCCGGCAACGACGCCATCTACGGCGGAAGCGGCAACGACACCGCAAAGGGAGGTGACGGTCAAGACCGCATCTATGGCGGCTCTGGCAACGATACTTTGGATGGCGAAAACCACAACGATAAGGTCTATGGAGACTACGGTGACGACGTTCTTCGGGGTGGTGACGGGAACGATATTCTCTCGGGCGGATTGAACAACGATTTTCTCGACGGCGAGAGTGGCAACGACACGCTCGATGGAGGCTCTGGCAACGATACGATCAAAGGAGGATCGGGTAACGACAGTATCACTGGAAGCTATGGAGACGACACCATCTGGGGCGAATCCGGTGACGACACGGTCGACGGAGGTTATGGAGACGACAACATTCACGGCGGCGATGGAGATGATGTTATCCGCGGCTACGTAGGAAATGACACACTGCGAGGTGACTCGGGAAATGATGTCCTTCGTGGAGATTCGGGAAACGATTATCTGTACGGAGGTAGTGGCCACGATAGTCTGTACGGACACGATGGTGTCGACCGTCTGTATGGCGAATCTGGCCTCGATGGTTTGTTTGGTGGTGATGGCGTCGATCTGTTGTGGGGTGGATCCGGACAGGATCGTTTTCTCTCACGAGGTATCCAACTCGACGAACTGTGGCAGGACAAGACGAGCTCGGAAGCGGTTGTGACATTCGAACCTGGAAGTTACACGGTCTACGACCAGGTCTTTCTTCCAGCAAGTTGGTCTGATGCCGAGATTGAACAGGTTGATGCAGCGTTGGCCGTCATGCACCAATCGGTTGGCAGCACCAAGTTGCTCAAGCAAGCCAACGGCGATCCGATCACGTTCTTGCAGCGGAAAGCCGTAACACCGACGAACAAAGGTGGGTGGAATAGTGGAGGCACCATTACGATTGTTGAAAATGGACCAATTTCGAAGGGACTCGTCTTCCATGAAATCGCCCATAATTGGGACAGTAACCTATTCACGTTCCCAGCGTTCAAACAGATTAGTGGATGGACATCTTGGCCAAGCTACTTGCCGGTTCCGGCTGGGTACATGCGAGGTAACAACAATTTGTCCGGTGATACTTCACCGTGGATATACAAAACCAACGCGAACTTTGCTTCGAACTACGCTCGGACAAATCCCAACGAAGATTTCGCAGAATCGTTTGAGGCTTACTTCAAAGAGGTAGACGGCACGAATTACACGGGCCCGAACATCGACGCGAAGTTTGACTACATCAGTAACTTCATCGTTGGGGCTAACTTGGTTGCGTAATCAGATGCAAAGAATGCTTCACCTCGTCTTTCCTGAACCTGAGCGGGTACATGTCCGTTCAGGTTCTTTTGATTGCAGGCCTTCCGTCGCCGTGTGACAATTACAAGCTGCAAGGCGGGAAGGGTCTATGAATTGCCGGAGCCATTTGTGAAAACTCGAAGACGCAGACTACATCTGATTCGAACGGCTCAGTTCGAATATCTCGAAGCCCGAATGTTGTTGACTTGCGCTTTGCCCGTTGGAGATTTCAATTCGTCCGCGAGTTACGACGCCTCGGACATTGATACGCTGTCTTTATCAGTCCAAGCGGAGAACCACGATCCCCAATTTGATTTAGACGACAATGGGCCTGTCGATCAGCAGGACCGTCGATTTTGGGTCGAACAATGTGCAGAAACCTATTTCGGCGACGCCAACCTAGATGGACGCTTTGATGGTCTCGATCTCATTGCGTGGGATGAACTGATTTTCGAACAGGGAACCATGGCATCTTGGAGCGATGGTGACTTTGATGGTGACGCTGACTTCGATCGGTTTGATGTTATCAAGGCGTTTCAGACAGGTGTGTTCGCAAGTGCATTGCCTGATCCTGTTAGCGCACTCACGGACGCGACGCCCATAAAGCTTACGGCAGGGGGAGCCGAAGACGATGGGGTTATTTCGTTGGAGTACGTAAAGTCCTCCGGATTGCTATTGCTACGCACCGATCGGGTTGCGGTTTCAGCAATCTCCTTGGAATCACAGGCGGGGCACTTGCTGGATGCGTCACAATTTCCTGGCGATTTCAGTTTTGTCCGTACGGATTCCATTTTCATCACGGACGGTGGATCTGACGTTTCGACAACCGTATTTTCGATGACTCCAATGCTTACGGAGGCAGCGGTACTGGCTGACATTGCGGTTAGTGGCGCGAAGGTCTCAGGTGGAAATCTCGGGCAGGTTGACCTGATCTATCGCGACGAAGAAATCATCGACTTGAGCGAAGGCGGGACTTCCGTTGGCAATTTCATCACCGGCAATCTGACGAATACTGTAGATAATTGGTATCGCTGGGAAGTGATGCAACGTGGGCGCTTGAGTATTGGCTTGTTCTTTGACCAAGCAAATGGAGACGCGGAGTTAGAACTGTATCGTGGCAGAGAATTGTTGAAGTGGTCCGCGACGACTCAACGCGCGGAAACAATTGAATGGGAGGTCGTTCCAGAGGAAGTCTATTACATTCGCGTGGTACGTGATGACTTCCAAACCGCTGCTGGCGAGTACGAATTGTCTGTTCAGATTTTGCCTGAAAGTCCTCGTGTGTACGCGTTGACTGGCAGCCAGATTCGAAGCTACGACCCAATAACGCTTAGTGAAAACACTCAAGAGCGTATCGATGTTTCAAAGTCGCTTTTTCAGCATGTACGTGATATCGAAATCGGACCGACGGGTCTCATCTATGTGTCGCTCGATTTTCGTCTCTTGCAGAATGTACGGGCTGACAGAATTCTGGAATACATGCCGATGTCGCCCGATAGGTCGCCAGTGCAAATCCCAGTGCCTTCGGACGCAGCTCCAGGAGTTGGCTTTGATGTCTTGGAGGATGGGACTTTCATAATCCCTGCCAAGGCAGAACTTAAACAAATAATTCGATTTGACCGCCAAGGGAAAGTGCTTGCTAGGTTTTCCACTGGTGCAGTGGTTCCACGAGACGTCACGGTGACACGCAGCGGGCAGATTGTGTTTTCGACTGACCCAACCGGCGATGGATTCCAGTCATTTTTGAGTCCAGCATTTGACGGTGGAAGTTGGCGGTACGTTTACAGACCAAGATCTTGCAGAGGCCTGTCATGCGTGGAAGAAAGTCTGACTTTGCAAAAGTCAAACTCAAACAACGATCGGACGATCAACTTGGCCAATCGCTTAGGGACGGTCAATCATGTTCTAGACCTGCAGGAAACGATGGACGGATCGCTCTTCTACGTAACGGATTCCGATCTGCGCAAAAGGAATGCAGCCGGTTCTACGGTTGCCTCGACAACGACTAGCGATTTGCGAGCACTCGCCGTGTCGAATGGTGAATTCGATGTTCGCGTTCCATTTGAATTGTCGTTGGACTACGAGTTTTCAACTCAACCAGACCGTGACGGTGACGGTTTGCTCGACAAATGGGAAGAAGAGCAAGGAATCGATGTCGACGGCGATGGTGTCCCTGATGTTCCACTTCCGAACGCCGATCCAAACCACAAAGACATCTACGTCGAAGTGGACGCGCTGATGGGACATGCTCCGGCGGCGTCCAATTTTTGTGCGACCCAAGGAGGTTGTTCTTTTACGCCAACAAACACTGTGCTCGACCGTGTGATTCAGGCGTTTGCCGATGTGCCTCCTGAGCTCGTTTACAATCCCGATGGCCTGGGCGGGATCCGCCTCCATATTGATTTAAACACCGACTCGCCAATTCCAACGCAGATAGTGTCCTCGGAAGGCCAGGCTGTCGATCTGTCCTTCATTCCAGAGGAAAACCAAGCCGCGTGGAGCGTCTTCAACGAAGTCAAACGCCAGTACGCCGGTACTACAGATGAACGCAACAGCGGAAAATCGCAACTGATTTACGAAGCTCGCGAAAAAGCGTATCGCTACGCACTATTTGCCGACAAGCTGGGCACACAGGGGATTGCGGGAATGGCCGATCAGCCCGGGCGAAATCTTATGGTGACGTTGGGAGACTGGAATTCGAATGGTGGGACACCGGAACAGCAAGCCACTATCTTCATGCATGAATTGGGTCATACGTTGGGGCTTGGCCATGGTGGCGGAGATGACATCAACTACAAACCCAACTACTTGAGCGTGATGAGCTACTCTCATGTGCACGGAAATACACTGAGCAGCGAACTGTTCTTGGATTATTCTCGTTACACGTCCGAGCTCTCCAATTACGCTTTTGCAAATCAGAGCTTGGACGAACTGAATCTCAACGAGTCGAATGGTGCAGGATTTCCTCAAGGTGTCGGCTTTTCGTTTCCGTACGACGCTGATACGTACCTGACGATTGCCGGAACCCAACCAATCGATTGGAATCAGGACTCGAGCATAAACAATAACGTGACTGCAGACATCAACCAGCATCGACCTGGCGAGTTTCTGAAGAGCTACTCGGATTGGAGTAATTTGCAGTTTGGAGTAAGTACAGTCCACGATGCGTCAACCGGCGGACTGGGAGCCGATGGCGAGTTGCCTGCGTGCACTGGACTCGACGGCGGGTCACAGCTTGGGTTGTGGGAATGCAACAACGAACTCAAAGACGCTGAAGTTGTCGAAGAAGAGAAAACGGGTGATGCGGCAATTGATGTACATCCGACCATCGAAAACCCAGACGATTTCATCATCGACGTCGACTGGTTCAAATTCGACTTTGACTGGGACGGAATCGTCGAAGTCTTTGTGGACGCTGTGAATGAATTGACCATCGAGTTTTTTGACGAAGGCGAACATCCTGTTTTTCCGGTATCGGTGTCTGATGAATCGCTTTCGGTTTACCGTTTCTTTTTGGATTATTCTACCAGTAACGCGGAGTCACCCCGTTACATGCGAATAAGCTCTGATCAATCGCAAAACGAATTCACTACGACAGCTTACCACTTGGACGTTTCATCGCCCCGACCCGCCGAAACGTTTACTTGGACCGGTGCTGCTTGTCCTCAGCGCACGAGCTGCGATTGGCGCGTTCCAACGAATTGGTCTCGCAACGGAATTGCTGCCAACACTTCTCCGACTGATGGTGCGAAGGTCGTTTTTCCAAACCTCGGAAGCATGTTTGAGGTCGAACTGCATTCGTCCTCGGTCGTCATTCAAGAGATGTCGGTTGATGGAGAATATCGTTTATTTGACGGAACGGTTCAGACGTTCGGACCGGAGTTCTCTATGGCTGTGAATGGAGTCGTCGAGTTGGGCGTTGACTTTTCCAATGATTCACCTGTGCAGCAGTCGGGCAATGGAAAGGTGATCATGGACGGCATCGCCGGAGTATGGTCTGTCGTCGGCGCTGGAACACTCGCAGGAACAGGGGCGTTTGCAGACCTATCGATTGCCAACTCGGCTACGTTGGCTCCAGGACCTGACGACGTTGGCCAGACGGGAACGATGATCATTGACGGAAGCCTTGACGTGGCCGGAACAATTCTGCTGGATCTTGTCTTGGAAGATGAGTCACAGCATCCCGCAAACCTCGTGCAAGGTGACTTGCAAAAACAGATCGACAATTTTCAGGTCAGCGGTAGTGTTTTTCTTTCGAGTAGCCAGCTTGATGTGGTTACTATAAGGCACAAGAGGAATCTGGTTGGCAACCAGTCGATCAGTTTTCTCAATTCCACTACTGCACTTCAAAACAGCAGTGCCCCAGGTGTTGAACCTGGCCATCTGGGAAATGGTGTCAGTCTGCAGCAAGTCATCTCAGATCCGGCCGCAAACGCACTCATGATTCAATTCTATGTGTCTGTGCCCGGCGACAGCAATTTGGACGGTGCGTTCGACTCTGGTGACTTGGTTCGTGTTTTTGCAAGCGGCGAATACGAGGATAACGTCGACGGCAATTCGACGTGGGAAGACGGCGATTGGAATGGTGATGGTGACTTTGATTCGTCCGATTTAATTGTCGCTTTTGTTGGTGGCTACTATAACTTAGGGCCCGTCAAAGTCGTACCGTTGTGGTCTGTGAGAGAACGTGAGGAACGCGATTTAATTAACAAGAAACGAACTCGTGAGCCGCGAGTCGACGTGAATGACCAGTTCACGCAGTTAGTCTGGTCTACATTTTGTGAGTAGCTG
>JAGQPC010000141.1:0-13574 GCA_020426925.1 Planctomycetales bacterium
ATCGTGCCGACACCCATCGTGATTGCATAAATGGGTACGTCTTCTGGTTTGTCAAAGAAACGTGCGTTGTCGGTAATCGTTTGCTTCGCGAGTGTCTTGATGCGAGTTCGCGAGCCCAGCGAGCTTGATGGTTCGTTGAACGCAATGTGGCCGTCGCTGCCGATCCCCAGAATCTGTAGATCGATTCCGCCGCATTCCACAATGCGGTTTTCGTACCACTCGCAGAAGGCGGCGTAGTTGTCGGTCGTTCCCGACGGAATGTAGATGTTTTGAGGCGATATGTTGATGTGCCGAAAGAGATTCTCGTGCATGAAGTAGTTGTAGCTTTGAGGATCGTCGCGGCTGAGACCTACATACTCGTCCAGGTTGAACGTCGTGACTTGCGAGAAGTCGAGTCCTTCCTCTTGATGCATTCGCACGAGTTCGCGATAGAGTCCCAGCGGCGTACTTCCTGTCGCCAAGCCAAGGACCGCGTTTGGTTTTGCGTTAATGGTGGCTGCAACGACTTTTGCCGCTTGGCTGCTAATGGAATCTGAATCTTCGCGGATGATGATCTTCATTTGCTACTTCCTGAAACAATCGAGCGTTCCGAAATCGCAATCTGGCGATCGGCACGAAACGTTATCCTACCACGTAGCCTCGCCGCTTAAAAACACGGGCCGCTGGTGCATTTCATACATTGTACATATCAGCTGAAACGGGAGTGCTAGCCGAGATTTAGGCGGGCGAAATCGCGTCGATCTATGAACTAGCGACGGCCTGGCTACCAGCCATTTCATTCAAGCAGGACTCAAGATTTGAATAGCCGGCATCAATGTCGTGCCCGTTGCGGTCGGTAGCGTCCTGCGAGTCCAATCCGTGATTCGCTTCCCAAGCGTCGGGCATTCCGTCGCCATCGTTGTCGGCCGGTGCCGCTTTCGAACGTAAGCTTGGCCAGTCTCCCGATTCGGCCTGGTGGTCGACGATGCCGTTGTCTCCGCGCGATGCGGTACCGTTTTTCACTTCTTGCAACACTCGCGTGTCAATCGTATCGCGGGCCGGTCGGTTGGCACCAACATCCGTCAACACTAGCTTGTAGGCGTCCGGCGCCTTATGAGTCGTGACCGGTGCGAAAGGGAACACAGTCCGCTGCCGGTTCTTTGCTTCGTTCGTGTTGCCTTGAAAGTCGACACCGCCGTTCCAATTGTCGTCGGTCAACGCAGGCTCGCCCTCGACGACATTTCCTTCGATGTACCATCGCGGCTCGAAGTTCCCGTACTTCGCCATGTTGTCGTCGATCCGCGCAACGCGGCGACGAACATGTGGGCGCGTGGCTGGCCCGGGCTTGTAGTAGTTGTTGACCACGTTGATGCTCTTCGGTTTCCCGTCGCAACTGCGATGTAGCCAGTTGTAGACGACGTTGTTGCGGTAATCCATGAGTTCCGTGTGGTCGTGATCGCCGCCCGCGATACTCGGGTTGCGTCCGGCACAATGCGCGAACAAGTTGTGGTGATACGACGCTCGATGTCCGCCCAAAGACGCTCCGTAGCCGTGCGGCCCGTAGTTAACGCTTTCGTGGAGCGGCTCCGAAATCAGGCACCACTGCACCGTGATGTTCTTTGTCCCATGCCACGTGTTGACCGCTTCGTCGCTCGACCAGCTCACGCTGCAATGGTCGACGATGATGTTTTCTGAATCGCGAACTTCGAGTCCGTCGAGTGCTCGTCCGGCTTCGTCGCCAACGCGGATACGCAAGTAACGGACGATGATGTCGTGCGTTCTACGAATCAGCAGAGGAAATCTCCGCAGGCAGATTCCGTCACCCGGTGCCGATTGGCCGGCGATGGTTATGTTCGGTTGGTCGACAACCAACAGAGATTTCAGATCAATCGTGCCCGAAACGCGAAAGACAACCGTACGATGACCGGTGCTCACAGCGTCGCGGAGCGAACCAGGACCGTCGTCGTTCAGATTAGTGACGGCGTAGACATCTCCGCCGCGGCCGCCGGTTGCAAATCGGCCCCATCCTTCGGCGCCGGGAAACGCCAGCGGTTGCTCAGCCGCCGTAGCCACCGAAAAACAGAGGCTGGCCCACATTAGACCAGCCCGGATGCACCAATTCAGAAAGCACCGCATCTGTTAACGTCCTCTCGGGTTGCGATGAACGACGTCGAACGCGCCACAGCGACAAACAATGGCAAGCGAGACGCAGGAAGTCGGACTTCCAAGTTGCGGAGCGCCATATCCATCTTTCCCTTTCGCGTCTTTGGTGTGTTTCGCGGTTTCTTAGTTGGCTGTTAACAACCGCGAAAGAAACGAAACACGCGAAAACGTTTAGGCCCATTCAGTTCGAAATCAATTGTTTAAACGTGTCGAATTCCGCATCATGATCAAGATTGTGGTCGTCGTGAATCAACGCGCCAAATGTAATCCTCATTGAGTTGCCCGGAGCGATCGAAACCGAACTGACTTCGCCTTGCTTCATGGCTTTCCGGCCGAATGGATTCGCGGCGAAGAATCCGTAGTTGCGATTGTGCCACCAGCTTTTGCGAAAGTTGTTCGGGCTCGCCATCAGCATGATACCGCCAGATTGTGGCCCGGCTCCTGAGTAGTCACACCAATTCGCCGTTTGCCCCCACGTTTGTTTCGCGGTCTGTTTTCCGGTCGAGCTTCGAATCAGGCCGCCGTTTTTCTCGGTGAACGGTGTTGCGACTCGCGCACCAAAGCCCATCTCCTCTTGGTCTCCGAAGATGATCGGTTGCTGATCAGCACGGAACTCGGCGCTCCACACAAGCAGCCAACCGTGTGGCCGAGCTGTCAGCGTAAAATCGTTCGCCATCAAACCGAGCGACTGCCCGTCACTTGTCATCAGGCGACATTCAGTTGCAAACGTCAGACGCTCGTCGGCGACCTTCGGAGCTGACGCGAATCTCAAATGTTTCATCGCCGCTTTATTCCGCCAGAAGTCTTGCCCGTTGATATCGCCGAATGCAAGCCAAATCCCGGGATGCATGGTCGCATGATCAATCGCGTCAACGCCTTCGATGGGAGGATGGTTGCGCGTGACTTGCAAGCCATTCACAAGCCGCGCGTTCGCGAAATAGGGGCGAGGAGTTTTATCATCGCGAAATACAAAATCGACGATTGGCTTGCCGTTCAGCGAAATGTGAATTTGGTTTTCTTGTTCGTCAAAACCGAAGCCCTCTCCGGACGCGGTAGATGCTGGTGTTGACTCGGCGGCATTGGTGCTTTGGGAGAGCAGAAATGTGGTGAGACCAACCGCGAAAGAAACGAAAAACGCGAAAACGGCAGGACGTTGTTTTCGTTGATTGTCAGTTCGTTTCGTGACATCCATGCAGACGATAGCACGCTTCATAATTGATTCTCTTTCCAAGCAGGATGCCAATGTTGTCTTTCGCATGTTTAGCGGTTTCAAATTACGGTATTCGGTCTCGGACGATTCTTTCCCACTCAACCTGTGGATAGTGCCCGAAGTTAACGAGTAATCCTAATTTATTGCCCGTGGCTTTCAAGTAATTGTGGACTTGGGCACGGTGTTCATCTGTCAGTTTTGAGACCGCTTTGATCTCGACGATAATTTTGTCGAAGCAAATGAAGTCAGGTTTGTAGACTTGCTTAAGTCGCTGACCTTTGTAATCAAGAGCCAACTCCATCTGCTCAGCAAACGGTATTGCCTGCATCGTCAATTCAAGAGATAGGCATTCTTGGTACACGGGTTCGACAAAACCACAACCTTTCTCTTTGTAGACCTCAAAGCACGCTCCCATGATCTTGTAGCACTTTTCTTTGTACAGAAGTTCCATCCGCTGCCTCCCGCTAGTTCAACCGCGAAAGAAACGAAAAATGCGAAAAGCAGAGTTGCTGTGTTTCTGATTTCGAGTAAGCTCGCGCGCACTTAAAACAGTGCCCTCAATCTTCTACAAGCGTATGCTGACTTCTTTTCGCATATTTTGCGTGTTTCGCGGTTGTTGCTTTAGATCTGTACTAGTCGAAACGATACATCCCAGTCTGAAAAGCCGCGACCAAATCAGACGTCGAGAATTCGCCGTCTCCGTTCCAATCACCGCTTGCCCAACCGGAATTGCCTTCGATCGGGTCTTCGTATTGCCCGGCTTGGAAAACTAACACCAGATCAGATGAGTTGAAAACGCCATCGAGGTTGGCGTCGCCGAACGACGTGTTGAGGACCGATTCTATTAAGAATGTTCGATCTTGCTCGTCGGTCACTCCATCGTTATTCAGATCAAACGACGTGTCCCCAATCGCTGCGGCAAGAGAAAGCAAATCGATGTCATCGGCGTCGACATCTCCATCGTTGTCGAAATCGGCATCAGAGGCCGAGTTGTTCGGGCGGCCCGGAGTACCGCCTTGTGTTGGACTGGCTGCCCATCCGCTGCCGGTCGCCCATTGTTCGACGGGACCTAGGTCATCTCGAATGATCAGTGAGAATCCTTCCCCATCGGCGTTCGTCGGCCAATCTTGTTCATCAGGATCACGACCATCCTCGTAGCGGAACTCTAAGACGGTGGCGCCGGTGGCGTCTTCGATTTTTATGGTTTCTCCGCTGTTCCGCAGGCTACCTAGATATTCACCCGCAATTAGAGCAGGATTCACGTCCGGATACGCGGCGAGGAAATGCTCGGCGTTTTTGACCACTAACGCAAATGCACCCGGAGCCAGCTCGGTGATACGACTTGTCGAAAAATCAAATGGCTCGCTGGGGCCGTCGGTAATGCGCACGCCGATTAGGTCCAAAGAAACCGAATCACTGACGTTGCGAATTTCAATAAACTCGGTAGCGTCATCGTCTCCGGGCGGATTGTAGTGCAGTTCCGTAATTCGCAAGTACTTTTGAACATCGGATGAAATGTCAGGAGTTTCTAACGTGGTCACCAGGTTGCCGTTCACATCGATCAGTTCGATCGCTTCGCCGCGATTGGAAAGGTGCCCTTGATAGTTGCCTTGCACGAACAGGCCTTGTCCTCCCGTTGGGCCCAGACTTCGTTGACGAAATGCAGCAACATTCGGCGACAGATAAATTCTTCCGTTGGCAGGAATGACAGTGCCAGGTTGGAATTCGAATTGAATTCCGCCTTGGATTTTCCATGCAGAGATATCGATCGCTCGATTCTCATGATTCACGATCGAGACAAATTCTTCGTCCTGGTTGTTCGATTCGGGCGCTACGTCGAATTCGTCGAATTGAATTTTGGCCTTCGAGACGTCAAATTCAGAGACGCCGATTAACTCCGGACGAATCAACAGATCTGAATTGGAAGCACTGACGTTCAAACCATGAATGGCCAGCACGTTTTCTCCCACGATCAGCCGGTCTTTGAATGCCGAAACATCGAACTCTACCATGTTGCTGCCGCTATGAGACCGGTTTACGTCAGCGTCGATCGAAACGTTTTCGCCTTGCGAAAGATTGTCGCTTCGCGCGATCTCAACACCATTCAAGTGTGCAACGAAGGCGTCGTCATAATGAATTCTCAATAACAATTCGTCGATATCGAAACCATCGTAGTCGAATCGAGAACGGAGAAAGACTGATTGCCGTTGATCACGCATTTCGTCTTCCAAATTCGTTTCGAACAGCGCGCTGTAGCGGCTGCCAAACCCGACGCTCATGTTTCCGGCCGACCAGGTTTCCCCGCGAGAGCCCTCGACGTACGACGCTGTTGTCCACTCGTTGCCTAAGGTCTCGTCGGCGGGAATGAAGATGGAAGCGGGAATGTTAAATCCGACGAACGTGGTTCCCGCCTTCGTCAATTCAGGCATGCTTGCCAGTTGTTCGCGCCGAGTCGCGATCGTGCTTTTGATTGATCGCACGCCTGCGTTCACACTGCCGATACTCCATTTCGAATTGTCCAGACCTGCATCCAATTCGATCAAATCCGCGATCGCATCCACGGAATCTTCCAAGTACGAATTATTCATCCACTGGTCGACGACGCTTCGCAAATGCGCGACGAACATTTCTCGCGTTTCCGGAACATCGAAGATCGCATCGTTCAACCGGTTGTAGCGATCCGCGGGAGTTCCCGGCCAACGTGGATGGTCCGAGTCACCGTAGAAAATCGTCGCCGCGGTCGGATTAGTCAGCAAATCACCTTGCGGAAACCATCGATCCAAGTCCCATGGAAAAATGCTCCATTCCTGTGTGCCGTTGGTGTCTCGATAAACAAAGTAGTTGTGCGTCAGTCGATCGTGGTTTGGCCCCAACAAAGTGATCGCCAGATAGTGAATTACCTGCGGAATGTTGATCTGGTCGAACACAAAACGAGCACGTTCTTCGGGATCCGCAAGTACAAGCCCCTCCGTGAATGTTGCCAGGTCAGTGAAGTCCTCATGCAACCGTGTCGCCTTATTCCATTGAGTCGGCTGGGGATCGAGTTGCAGCATCGCATTGGTTTGCGATTTGTAAAGTGCACCTTCGGGATCGAAACCGTAACGCTCCAAAAAGGTTGCGTCGATCTGTTCTTCCTGAGCATACAAACCATAAAACTGACCGTTCTGGCGAACATGCGTATAGATCGAATTAGGAGCGGCATGGCCAGCGTCTCGAAAGACTTGATATGCCAGTGGATTTCGCATGTAGGTTCGTGTGCTGATCTCGCCCATCAATGACTGCAGATTCATTTCCTCGACGCTGGGAAAGTCGCGGTCATAGACATATCGGCCGCCACTGTAGAAATCCAATTTGAGATTGGGTTTTGCCTGATCGACCGTTACACCTCCGCGCACCCGGACACGGATGTTGTCGTAAAATTCCCCATCGTAAAAGATCGATGCAAACGTGTAGTCGCGATTGTTTTGGTTGCCGGACCGGTACCAGAGCGGATCTTCGACGAACCATTCCAAAACGGGAAGCTTCGTGTTCGGTATGTCCGGGTCGATGACAACGGTCCCAAAGTATTGCGCCGATCGAGTTGGCAACAAGAACTCCGGTTTCCTCGCTGGATTGCCAACTTGATCCTTCGTCGAGATGTAATAGCGAATCATCTGGCCGGTGGCAAATGAGGTTGCGGGAATAGTCGCAGCGAATATTGAATCGCCTGCGATGGCATCTCCGCCTTGACCGTCATCGCGCATTGAGATTTCTTGCTCGTCACCATACTGGACTCGGTACGTCATGTTGACGGAATAGATAGCGTCAGCGCCGGCCACGATTCTTGCACTGACAACGAGGTCTTCATTCTCTGCCGGACGAGCTGGCAAATGTTGCACATCGGTTATCGCCGGGCCTGAATTGTTGATTCCTTGCCGGTTCGCGAATCCGGGAGTTGGCTGCACATAAAACCGTGGTCCCGAGATCGTTTCTAGCGTCGTCAGCAATTCCACTTGCAGCAGGAAATCGGAATCAGCAGCGGATGCGTTTTGGCCATGTATTGCCAGTACGTTCACTCCATCTTTCAACAGCTGGCTAGCATTTACAATTCGAACTTCCTCAAAGAACGGAGGTTCGTTGGCGGTCCGTTCGATAGAAGCGGCGGAATTCCACGCGGCCGAATGCACATTGCGGCGGGCGATTTCTTGTCCATTCAGATAAGCGATGAAACCGTCGTCGTAGTGTGTTCTTAGTGCTAACGAATCGACGTCGCTTGCGGCTTTGACCTCAAACGATTGTCGTACGTAAATGCTTGCGTTGACACCTGCTTCGTCGATGCCGAGCATTTCGCTGCGGGTGTCAGTTTGCACCAGTCCGGCGATGCGAGCGGAATGCAGATCAACCGTGGGACTAACCGCTGGCGTCGCGTCAAAGTAGGATTCTTCCAGGTAGGCAAGCACCGCCTCGCGTTCGTCGTTGCTGAGCGCTCGATCGAAAACGAGGATCTCGGCGATGTCGCCTTGATAGGCGTGGCCTTCTGCTACAGGATCGCCACCCAGGCTATATCCGGTCGTGTATCCTCCGGCTGGATCGAACTGAACGTCGCTGGCCACAACATCTCGATCACGACGCAACACGCCAAAGCTATTCGCCTTCCAGTACGAAACGATTTCGAAATTGCCGGTTGGATTCGCGCGGCCGGAAAGAACCTGGCGCGAGACTCCTCCGTCGCCACGACCGAGAATCGCTTCGATTCCCGCTGAACGTCCATGGCCATAGCCGATTCCATATCCGTTCCCGTCACGCCGATCCGCGTTATTATTGGCTGTAAGAAGGTAGTGAGGAGATTCGCCCGCTTCCGCTTGAGGGCTATTTTGAGCGGCGATGAAGATGGTCGTGTCGCCTTCGATTGTTAGTCCCGGAATGGAAAGCAGGTCGTCGATTCCATCAAACCGCAAGGCGGCTCGATCGCCAATCGCGTTATCAATCCAAGTCGGCTGCAGTTGACTTTCTGACTGTACGGCATGCTGTTGCTTGCCACTCGCGTCGGACCATATCGAAACTGGGTCACCCGACCGGAGGCCATGGATATGATCTGCGTTTAACCAGAAGCTGAGACCTTGAACCTCGTCGGCATACCCTAAGCTCGAAGTTCCAGGATTCCAGCTTTCATCGTCAAAGTCAGTTTGTGTCCAAGACAATGACAACGCATCATCCTGTGGCACAAGCCAGCGAGACCTGACATCCTCACCGATCAAGTCTATTTCACTTCGTTCACGCGTAACCCCGTAAGATACGTTTTCGAATTGCTGATGGAACTTGAATTCGCTCGCCAGTGTCGCGCCGTCCGGCTGCACAAGAGCCAAATATTCGCCAGTCCGATTCAACTGAAAATTCGTGTGCAGATTGCCGGCTGGGTCGACGTAATCTACTTCACCTGTTGCCGAAGCGAACACGACAAGATGACCACCGGGTGAGATCTCGACGTTCGGGAATTGCCACTTTGTCGGTTCATCGGCTTGATCCGTTAAGTACCATCCTTCTAAGTTTGCTTCCTCAGTTCCAGGATTGTGAATTTCAATCCAATCGGGAGATTGCCCGTCACCGTCCAGCAAAAACAGATCGTTGTCGGTCATAAACTCGCTGATCACGAACTGTGCAGCTAACAAATGTCGCGATTCCAAGTGTTCGATGGATAAGCAGCGTCGTGGACAGAGACCGTCGAACTTACGAAAACGCTGAGACGTGCAGTTCGTGGATCTCAAAGTGGATTGAGGCCTAATACTCATTCCTTCAGTCTCTCTGCACGTTGGCGACAGTAACGACTCGGCGCGGCCTATCTTATCTGATTTGTGATCGCTACACAGAAAAATGTTTGCTTTGTCACGTTGGATCGTCTACGTTCGGCGTCCAGATCAACTCGTTTCATCTGCTGACGTCATGCAAAGGAACAAGGAAAAATGAGCTGTCTGCCTCGAAAAACCTCCATCGTCATTGTGTGCGGATTTGTTTGTGGTGCATTGTTGTCGGTGGTTTGCCGAGCTGATTTGGTTTCGTATTACAACTTTGATGACGGTACAACTGTTACGGATTTAGTTGGCGAGAATCATGGCACCGTCATCCACAACGCGGGGTTTGTTGCCGAAACGCCAGATGGCAGTCCGTTTGCTTTGGATCTGTCGGCAACTGGCGTTGGAAGTGGACAAGACTATGTTCGCATTGGCCCTGCGGTTGACGGAGGTGGCGAACCGGAAGATGGACGAGACTTCGGCATCGCCGAAACTGGCAGTTTTAGCGTGTCGGCTTGGGTGAACTACGAACATTCCGAACGAGGAATTGTCACCATCAAACAAGATCTAACGAGTGCCGGAACCGACCGCAGCGGAGTGACTTTTGGGATTGATGCACAAGAACGCTTGTTCATCGGCATCATTGCGTCAACGGGAGACGAGTTCGGTGACGAAGCAAATACCGGCGCAACCTTCCGAGATATCACGACCGAAGATACCGTGCCGACCAACGAATGGGTGCACATTGCGGCAACGTTTGATGGGGAGGAAGACGTGCTGGTCGGATACATCAACGGCATAGCTGCCGATTTTTACACCGTGA
Organism: Planctomycetales bacterium; assembly: GCA_020426925.1. Taxonomy (GTDB): domain Bacteria; phylum Planctomycetota; class Planctomycetia; order Pirellulales; family Pirellulaceae; genus JAGQPC01. The sequence continues at coordinate 9,944 of JAGQPC010000141.1, forward strand.
ATCCGGCAGGAAGCATTGGTGACGACGGAACGGACATTACTGGCGGAGTAGGGATCGACTTTTTTGACAATGACGGATCCTTCACCGGATTTGGAGCTGCCGGAAATGGGCCGAGTCATGGTGATAGCGCTGGAGATTTTACGCGACTTTTCTACGACGGATTTCTCGATGATGTCGCCATTTGGAATGAAGCGATTTCAGAGGAAGATGTTCAAGCGTTGGCATCCGGAGCTGTCAAACCACCGAATCTTGGTCAGTCATTGGTGGGCGATTACAACCAAGACGGTGAATTGAATGTGGCGGATCTCGATTTACAAGCCGCTGCCATAGCGTCCGGTGCGAATCCTGCAAGTTTCGATTTAACGGCCGATGGTGTAGTGGACTACAGTGATCGATTGCATTGGGTCAAGCAGCTGAAAGGAACAGCGATTGGCGACGCTGACCTGAGTGGCAGTTTTGGGACAGGTGATTTGGTAAAAATCTTTCAGGCGGCGAAATTCGAAACGGCCGAAAACGCTTCTTGGGGAGAAGGTGATTTTAACGGCGATCTCCAATTCGGTACCGGCGATCTGGTTGTAGCGTTTCAAGATGGCGGATTCGATCCGAATGCCAATGTCGCGACCGTTCCAGAACCACACAGTGCTTCGACGTTGATCGTCTGTTTTTGTTTAGCAGTCGCTTGCCGACGAAAACGCGTATTCTGTCTTCGTTGATTTGCTAGTTGTCTTTGGCAGCCGTTCGTTGACCAAAAACGCAGGTTGCAAATGTTTTGATTGTGGGCGGGTTCGCGTGCACCTCAATGCTCGCCCCGACTTTTTAGCGCTGTTTAAACAGTTCCGACATCACGAGTCCGCGAACCAAAGTTTGCACGCGGTATTCGTCTTTGCTGGCAGATTCCACAATCGACCGAAGGTGTTCTGCGTCGTCGATCGTGATGACTCGGCGCAACGCGTAGGTGGCCAATTGTTCTAGGAACGCTTGGGCTAGTCGATCTTCGTCTTCGGCGAGCAGCTTTTTAAATTCTGCGGGCCCGGCGAACTTGCGGCCATCTGGCAAAACACCAGAGGCATCGACGCTAGGATTCTCCCCGACGCCGCCAGCGACGCGTTCGAACTCTCGCCATCGACCAATTGCATCGAAATTCTCGAAGGCCAAACCCAACGGATCGATCTTCGCATGACACGAAACGCAATTGGGTTGACTCGCGTGAGCTTGCAGTTTCGAACGAATCGTTGTTTTCGGTTCGTCGCTGGCGACCGGTTCGAGCGGATCGACGTTCGGCGGTGGAGGCGGTGGCGTGTAGGCAAGGATCGCTTCGGAAAGCCAAGCACCACGATGCACGGGCCTGTGACGAGTACCATCGGACGTCAAAGAAAGAATCGAACCGTGAGTTAGAATGCCGCCTCGTCCTGAATCGGCCGGAACTTCAACGCGAGTCATCGTTGTCACCGCCGGTTGGTCAAAGCCGTAGTGCATGGCCAACCGCTGATCGAGCATTGTCCAATTCGAATCGATCAATTCACGCAGCGGGAGGTTCTTGTTGAACAGCTCGGAAAAGTACGCGGTTGTTTCCTTCACCATGCTCTCTTCGAGCCACGGGCCGTATTCGGGATAGAGCCCCGGATCTGGCTGGAACATGCCGACCCGATGTAGCTGCAGCCACTGCTTGGGAAACGAATCGAGAAATCGTTCGATCTTGGGATCGTTCAGCATTCGCTCTAACTCTTTCGCCAAACCGTCATGCGAAGTTAACTTGCCATCACGAGCAGCTGCGAAAAGTTGCTCGTCTGGCATGGAGCTCCAAAGAAAATACGAAAGGCGACTCGCGAGCTCGAAGTCGTTTAGATACTGGCGGTTTTCGGTGGGAAAACCTTGTTCCAAGTTGAAAAAGCTGCGAGACACTAAAATGCTTGTTAGCGCCGAACGACAGGCCGCGCGAAGACTTTCGCCCGCTCTTTGTTCAGTCGCAATCAGCCGCACATAAGGTTCGATTTCTGCTTCGGATACGGGGCGGCGCCATGCTCGCGTTGCAAATCGTTGGAGACGAGTCCGCTGTTCCTCCACTCCACTATTGTCAGCGGGGAATATGCCGGCTCGTTTTGCTCGATCAGCATCCGTCAGAAGCGGCCCTTCGATTTCGATCCAGTCCACCAACAGTAACGGCGTTGTCGGTTTGCCTTGCTCATCGACGACCTTCGTCCAAGGCGATCGCTGTCCTCCGGTCAAACTGGCAAGCGATTGATTCGCGTCAATCGTTTCGTTTCGAAAAAGTTGGATGCCACCGTTCGCGTGTTTTTTCGTGCGAGCGTGATTGCGAACTTGATACTGACCAGCTGGATACAGACCTTCGAACTCAACCGTTTGCGGAGCATCTTCAGGGGCGTTGAGTTCGCGGCCTGCGTAAGTACGTTGATGATGCTTGTGCCACAGCGACAGCCGGGGCACTCGACCGGTGAACGCGGGCAAGCCGCTCGCGCGAATTCGAACGCGATAGCGGCCGGAACGCGAAATAGAAAACTCCCAGCTTTCGCCCAGCTGCAAGAGTTTCCGTTTTCCTTCGCCGGCGAGATGGCGATCAGCTTTCGCTGGGATCTCCGTGTCTGGGAACGCCGTTTCTACGACCGTGTTGGCTGCGTCGAAGTACCGTTCGATATGTGAGGGAGCGACCGACAGCAACGCGCCGACACGATCAAATCCGTGCCAGCGTGGATCGTCGTTGAAGGCTCCCGGTGCTTCGACATCAAAGACGACGCCCAGCAAGTCGTAAATCGTTTGAGCATATTCCGTTCGACTGAGCCGATAAAACTCTACGGGCCCGCGACGTGCCATGCGAGCCGCTGCGCCCTGTCGAATCTTTTCTAAAATCGAATCCGCTACGCTGCCAATTTCTTGAGGTGACGGTTGAGCTTCCTCGGGCGGAGGCATCTCGCCGGCATTAATGCGAAACAGCACTTCGCTCCACTTTTGTGCCGCCTGTGGATCCGTGAAATCGGTCTCCAGCGTGTCGATACGAAACTCGCCTTCTTGTTTTGATTCACCGTGGCATCGAACGCAATGCGTTTTCAAAAAGCTCTGCGTTGCGTCATCGAAGATGTGTAGTTGAGCGTTCGTGTTGCTAACGGGAAGCAGGCAAACCACGATCGCCACAGTTGCGTATACTCTCATGGCAGCCTCATCTTCGACGCTTGTTCGAAATCTTCTTGGGTCATTAGCCACTCGTCGTGAGGCAACAAGACGTAGGTCCAAGGTCCTTTGACTCGTACGACTCGACCAGGGCGAAAACCGTCTAGCATCTGCGGGACTCGCAGCCGCATTTGGATGCCGCTGCTGCCTGGCGGCGGATTCTTGGATTCGTTCCAGTCAAGCTTTTCGGCAGGCGGAGCGTACTCGGCATGATAAGCCCAAGTTCGCAACGTCATTTCTGCGTCGCAGACTTTGGGAGTTCGAACTTGGCGGATTTCTTCGTACAGCAGCGGATCCATTCCTGCGAACAGTGTGACGGTCAGCTCGCCGCCGCCTGTGTCAAAGTTCTTCACGTCGTCGACCCATCCGGGCAGGAAACGCGATCGAATCAGACGCAAGTGCCGCTGCCGCTGGATATCTTTGAATGCCGCCAGGCTCTCGTCATCCA
>JAGQPC010000141.1:13585-25963 GCA_020426925.1 Planctomycetales bacterium
TCGGTCGTTGCCAAACTTGCGAATGGTCCCCAAGTCAAATTCACTTGAACGTGTTGGTCGGCTGCAATTTTGTCCATGCCAACCAATTTGCGATCTTTCCAGATGCGCGTCGATTCGTCGATGTCGAACAAAGCTGGCTTGTTAATGCCGCCTTCGATTTCAGGACCAACAGGTTCGACCGAAAGCTTCAACCGAGGCGCTGGACCGCCGCCTTGTTCAGTGCCCAAAACTTTCCATGATCGACCATGACGCGTGTAGTAACTGACGTCATCCTCAAGACGAAACGCGTGGTTGTAGCGTGCAGACGGATTTCGCTGGAGCTGCTGTTCAGTAAGCGGCGGAATCGTCTCCTCTTCACCTTCCATCGGCAGCAAGAACTGACCGTGCATGTGTGTTCCATGCGGGATGTCGCGGATGTCAGCTGGTGCTCCGTGATACCAAACCGTGCCATACGGCAGCATCGCAAAGTAATGCCGACGCGGATCGGTAGTGCCATCGCCGTGCCGCAATCCGCCGCGCCGGTTCATTGGCTCGCTGAAAACAAGGTCGCCGGAAACGTGAATGCCAGCGTCTTTCGGAGGAAACGCACCGGGCTTCGGAACGTGATTCTTGATCTCATCCGGAACGTCGCCGGCATACGCAGATGCGACGCACACACAGAGTAATGCAGCCATCAATGCAGTCAGACAAAACGCACGCATCAGCTGAGAATCTCCGAAACAACTCCACCCGAATCGGCGAACGATTCTGCGTCCACACCAGCACACTGCGTGATTGTCAACAACAGGTTACTAAAATGAGCTTTGACGTTGATCGGACTGTGGTACATGCGAATCCCGTCACCGTAGCCTTTGAATTGCTTGACTTGTTGGTTGAAGTCGACATGGCTGCCGTGCTTCAACCCGAGTCCATTTCCTCCGGCCAGCACCAGCGGCAGGCTGGTTGTTCCGTGGCTGTTTCCGTACGAAAGGCCGCTGCCATACAGGGCCATCGTAGAGTCAAGCAGCGGTCCAGCAGCGTCGTTGGTTTCGGCCAGGCGGTCCAGAAAATATGCAAACTGGCGAACGTTGAATTCGTCACTGCGAGCCAATTCGTTCAACAAATCTTTGTCGCCGTTATGATGCGACAGGGAATGACGGTCTCGATTGATTCCGATTTCTGGAATGGACGGTCCGGTTCCTTCGTTGCCGGTGTTGAACGTGACGACACGTGTCATGTCAGTCTGGAAGGCCAACACTATGATGTCGTACATCGTCCGAAGGTATTCGCCGAGTCGCTCGAGCTGCACATCGCGGTTGAGTTTTGACGCGACTTGGGAATCGATCTCGGGCCTTGGTGTTTCCAGCCATTCCTCGGTTCGTTTTGTTCGCACTTCGATCTCGCGAACGGAAACGAGGTACTGATCAAGTCGTCCTCGGTCATTCGTTCCAAGCCTATTGGCGAGCGACTTCGCGTCGCCCAAGACCACATCCAAAATGCTTTGCTTCCGTTGCAGTGATCGACGTTGTTTGGTAATTCCGTCTTTGGGTTCGGTAAAGAAGTTTTGAAACACGACTGCCGGATTGCGTTCAGCAGGTAAAGCGATTCCGTCGGCGCTTACCGAAAGCGGTTGACCTTGGTTGCTCAATTCGAGCGACGGGAAACGAGTCTTCGGGCCAACAACTTGCGCAATCAGCTGATCGACCGAAATCGTATTGCGATCGTTCGGGCCATGTTTGGCTCCGGTCAACCACGTTTGTGTTGCGTTGTGCGCGACGCCAAATGAATTGGGATGATACAGGCCGCTGACCGGCGAAACGTTTTGCCGATGTTTTTCCAGCGGCGAGAGGACCCTCGAAAGCTGATAGTCGCGGCCGGTTTCTTTCATCTCGTAATCATGCGTGTTCACACCGTTTGGCAAGTAAATGAAAATGCTTCGCCGAGCCCGATCAGTTGTAGGTTCAGCGGCACGTAGCGGTTGCATGCATTCCAGAAACGGCAACGCCATGGTCGCTCCCACACCTCGCAGAACGTGACGTCGGTTCAGAAGCCACTTTTGTGAAAGAAAATTCGCCATCGATTAATTCCTTATGTCGCTCCTGTCCTTCATCTCACGCCGTCCTTTGCTACCTTAGATTTCGCATGTTCAGCATATTTCGCGGTTGCTTCGTTCAAACCTGCCAGCCATCTCGGTATTCGCGACGCAAAAACTGATTCGCCGATTCGTGATTGGTGAACTCCAATTTATCCGAATCCCAGAGCAGTGTTTTCTGAGTAAGATCGTCTCGCAACTGAGACCGCAGTGCGACGTTGCCGAGCAAGACGCCTTCTGTGAGCGGTCCTGCCCAGTCAAAATTCGAGCCCGCCTTCGGTCCACCTTTGCACGCCAAAATCCATTCTTCGTGGTGCCCGGGCGAACGATCCAACACTTTGGGTGGAGCTCCATATTCTTTCGCACGATCTTCCGGGAACATGTGCCACCCGTTGTCCCAATCGGTCAAGATCACACCGGCGTCACCGACTAGCATGACGCCGTTTGCAGCCATGACGTTACCGTCTCTGAGAGCGTCTGGGCGTGGCGGACGCAAACCGCCGTCGTGCCACTGTACCTTGACGGGCGGCATTTCACCGCGAGCTGGAAATTGATAAGTCACGATCGAACCGAGCGGATACGATTCTTCGTTCACTCGCGTCGATACGGCTTCGACACTCGTCGGAGCTTTCAGCTTCAACGCGCGATAGACCGGATCGAAGTAGTGACATCCCATGTCACCCAACGCACCGGTCCCGAAGTCCCACCAGCCTCGCCACTTGAACGGCGCGTAGGAAGGATGATACGGCCTCATGGGAGCCGGACCAATCCACAAGTTCCATTCAAGCGTGTTCGGAATCGCTGGCGTATCCGTAGGACGCGGGACTCCCTGCGGCCAGTATTCGCCATGAAGACCTCGCGACGGACGATCGGTCCAAATGTGAGCTTCCCGAATCGTTCCGATTGCGTTGTCCATGACGAACTCTTGGACGATGCGCGTGCTCTTGCTGGCCTGAGCCTGATTGCCCATTTGCGTTGCCACACCGGCTTCGCGTGCCGCGTTCGTTAATTCGCGAGCTTCCCAAATCGAATGTGTTAGCGGCTTCTCGCAGTAGACATGTTTGCCGTGGCGAATCGCAGTCATCGAAGCATGGAAGTGATGATGGTCCGGAGTCGAGACAACGACCGCGTCGATCTGCGAATCCATTTCGGACAACATCACTCGGTAGTCTTTGTATCGCTTCGCGTTTGGAAGTTTTTTGAAACCTTCCGCCGCTCGTTGCCAGTCGACGTCGCAAAGAGCAACGATATTCTGCGACTCTGTTCCTCGGATATTGCTTCCCGCTCTGCCGCCGGCACCGATGCACGCGATATTTAGCTTCTCATTGGCTGCATAGGATCGAGCCGAACCGGCATGCAGAATCGTAAACGCTGCCGCAGACGAGCTGGCAGCTTTTAAAAACTTTCGACGGTCGACAGACACCGGCATGCATTACCTCCAAACCACAATTGCCTACTGAGGATTCACTCTAATGGTAGCAGGCCAATATGGTAGCTTGTTTCGCGCCGGTTTTCATTTGCAGCCGCGACAATTGTCAGATGCTGCCAGCATGCCAGCTTTCAGATGCGCGTTCACATTATTCCGGCGTGCCAATAAGATCGAAGAAGTTCTTCTGCGAGTACTCGAATGGGATGTTGTAGCACGACTTGGACGTAAAAATCAGCGTAGGAACGTGCAAATAAGTCAAAATGTCAGATGGTTTCGCCACTGCGGAAAACCTTCAAATCGACTGGATCAAGGTCAAACCTCGCATTGCACGTGACGTCCAAGAGAAAGCTGAACCGATCAAATCGCTAAAGTGTAAATCGCAAACGCTGTATCACGCTTCCAAATGGAAATCCTTAATCTTACGTTGCAGCGTACGAACACTGATATCCAGAATCTCCGCGGCTTGGCTACGGTGGCCGTTTGTATGTTCGAGTGTCCGGCGAATGGCTTCTTTTTCGATCTCAGCCATCGTCATGCCGGGCTTGATAATCGCCTGCGATTCAGTGTGCCCTGAGATGTGTGATGGAAGATCGGATGCTTCAATTATTTCCTTCAAAGACAATACAATCATTCCCTCCAACGCGTTTCGCAATTCTCGAACGTTTCCTGGCCAGCTGTAGCCCTTCATCATTTCCAATGCTTCAGGGGTGATATCCCGTACGTTGCGGCCAGCATCCGCCGAAATGTCGTTGATAAAATGACGAATCAACAACGGAATGTCTTCTCGACGATCACGCAAAGGTGGCAACTTAAGTTCCACAACCTTTAGTCGGTAGAACAAGTCCTCCCGAAACGCACCTTCGTGAACTTCCTTTGCGAGGTCTCGATTTGTTGCGGCAACTAAGCGAATGTCGACTGGCTGCTCCTGAGTGCTTCCTACGCGAAGAATCTTGCGGCTTTCTATCGCTCGCAGCAGCTTCGGCTTTAGGCCGATTGGAAGTTCGCCAAGTTCATCGATAAACAAAGTGCCTTTGCGCGCTGCTTCAAAGAAACCAAGCTTGCGATCTGTCGCGCCAGTAAACGCACCTTTTTCGTGTCCAAATAGTTCGCTTTCTACCAGTGAATCTGGAATTGCGGCACAGTTTACCGGAATGAAGGTTTCCTCTTTACGAGGGCTCAAATGATGAATCGAGCGAGCAACGAGTTCCTTGCCAGTCCCACTTTCACCCGTGATCAAAACGGTACTCCGAGTGTCAGCCACGAGCCGAATCTTTTCGTAAAGCGACCGCATGACTGGACTCGCGCCAATCATGTCCTCCAATCGGTGCTTTTGTGTTAACTGTAGTTGCAATGCAGCTATTTCTGCAGCCAACGCGCGCTTGTTCAACGCCATCTCGATACGATGCGTTAACTCTTTGAGGTTTATTGGTTTTGTGATGTAGTCAAAGGCTCCTTCACGAACGGAGGCAACTGCCGCCTCGACGCTGCTATCTCCGGAAACAACAATGATGACCGCGTGCGGAGCGTGTTTCTGCGCGTGGCGAATGATCTGTAATCCGTCCGTTTTGGGCATCTTCAGATCAGTAACGATGACCGCGATACCATCATCCAAATGACGCAAGGCCTCTTGGCCATCCCGGACAGCTATCGGGTCGAAACCTTTTCGTTCGAGCCATTCAGCCATCACGCTCAGACTGTTTGGATCATCGTCGATCAATAGGATTCGTAGGCGGGGTTTGGCTTCGCACATTGCGGCACATTAAGCAGTAGAAGTGTCAGCAAAAAAACGTAGTTTAACTAGCAGGCCTCCCAAACCCTACATCACATCTCGAGATCCGCAATGAGAACTGACTGCTTGACCCGGTGCCGCAGCCCGCTGAGGCGCCAAGTGCGTTTCAGCAAGAAACGGTGATCTACACGCGTATTGAGGCTGCGGCCGGGTGGGTCAGCACATCACAGTAACAGAACGCGTCAGCCCGAGTTCACATTGATCTTGATCGGTTTGGCACGTTCGACTTTCGGTAGTCGTATTCGCAGCTCACCGTTCTTGAGTTCTGCTGAAATCGAACTGGCATCGATTTCATCGGACAGTTGAAACGTCCGATAGAATGCCCCAACCTCGTACTCGTGCATCAGCCAATCTCCCGCATGGTGTCTTGCGTCGATTGTAGCTGCAACGGCCAATTCTCCGTTGTGAACGCGGATATCGAGGTTATCTGTGGTAACACCGGGGAGATCAGCAAACAGTACGATTTCATCGGAACATTCGACAACGTCAACGTGCGGCGTAAACGTCGTCGTTGCCCGCCCAGTGCCATTGATCGAAACTGGAACCAATTCGTTTCCCATTTTTATGCCTCCACTGTTTTGATTTCGAATTACTTGTTACTTGCGACTACTTTGATACGGCGAGGTTTCGCCTCTTCACGCTTTGGGATACTCAACAACAAGATCCCATTCTCGAGCGAAGCTTCGACGCTCGCCGTGTCGGCTGTACGGGGAAGCTCAATCTTGCGATGAAATTTTCCGTATCCTCGCTCTCGTCGCCTCCATACTCCTTCCTTCATTTCTGGGATCTGGCGGTCTCCTTCCAACGTGACGGTCGAACCTTCAATGGAAACCGACAGATCTTCAAGATTGAAACCTGGCAGTTCCGTTTCGACGAACAACGTATCGTCCGTTTGCCAGATATTGATCGGCGGAAACGTGTCGGCGAAAGACCGATGCCTGCCACTAGTAACTTGAAATGCGCGGTCAATTCCATCTGTCATGCGTTGCATATCTGAAAGAACCGCACGCATTGGAATGAAACGAGTTTTCATGTGTGCACCTCCTATGAAAGGCAACAAAGATAAACGGGGCGAGAACGTCACGCCCACTAAGTTTCGCTGCGAATGCAAGCGGCGTACCAACATTCACTCACGAACAAAACCGCTATTTAGTTCGCGCGATCCTTGTTTTTTTAGCCCGCAAAAACATGCGGCGGAAGTCAACCGGACAATTTGTCGTGCATCGCCCAAATTCGACGGAACATTTTGTCGTGCTTGCAAATTCAGTGCGCGCTCATACGGGAATTTGATCGCGCAGATTGCCGGTTATTTCTGGTATTTGACAAATGACTCCATTTGGCCCGCGGGTTGCTAAGGAGGTCGCACAACGTTAATTCCGTTCATGACCAAAATTGTGAGGTGCTTGCATGCCTGCCTCAGAGAAAACTGATTCGATCCGCAGCTTGATGTCCGATGAACGAAGAGAAGTCGTCGCGGACGACAATCCCACACAACATATCCGGCTAACTTTTTCCATGCATCGACTGGAGAACAGTCTCGGACATGCCGCGCCTGGCAGAGAAAGCCAGTGGTTAGCTGACGTCGAAAGCGCTCTTGAGCTTCTCATCGTCGCCATGGAGGAGTCTCAAGAGGTTGTCTGTCGTGACGACGGTTTGATCGAAGAAATCAAGTATACGGCTCCTCGACTGCTGCCTCGAATTGACAGTCTACGTGACGAATTTGAAGGGCTTGTCCATCAAGCAAAGACGCTACGTGAGCAACTTCACATGAGCAAGCAGTCACACGTGGCATTTGCTGACCTCAGGCAGCGAATGGACTGGTTATTGTCCGCGTTGAAACACCATCAGGCAAAAGAGAAAGACGTTATTTACGAAGCCATGCATATCGACATAGGAGTCGGTGACTAGACGGTATCTGCCGGCGAAGGTTTCGCCGGGGCTTACCGCCCAAAAACGAAACTCGAAAGGAGACACACATGCTCGTTTTGACTCGAAAGCAAGACCAAGAAATTCACGTTCCCGACTATGACATCCAATTCCGCGTGCTCAAGATTGACGGAAACCGAGTGCAAATCGGAATTGATGCGCCGCGCAATGTTCGGATTCTTCGTAACGAAGTTTCCGCGAGCAGCTCGAATACGACCGGTGATTCGAGTTCTTTCCAAGACGAACTCGAACGGTTATGGCCGCTCGGCGTACGGTACCAGCCACTTCAGTCTCACAAGTCCTGTGGGAATCGCCTTCGGAGAGTATTTGCCAGACGCTTCGATAATTCGAGCGCTCGATCGCGACAGCTCGAAGGCTCAATGACACCTTAAACCAAACGATCCTTCAACCGGAGGTAAGTAATGACAGTTGAGAACAACAACGAACTGATGATCGAAGCTATAGAACTTGGCAAGTTCTATGGGGACTTTGCGGCGGCTCAGGGCATCACCTTTACTGTCCCGCGCGGGCAAGTCTGTGCATTCCTGGGACCTAACGGTGCCGGCAAGTCGACGACCATGAAAATGCTAACAGGCTTCCTTGCGCCGTGTGAGGGTTCCGCCCGCATCGCCGGCTTCGACGTCGGCGAAGATCGCCTGAAGGCTGCCGAACGGCTAGGTTACCTGCCTGAGAACGGTCCACTGTATTCGGAAATGACACCCAAGACGTTTTTGACCTACGTGGGTGAAACGCGATGTCTCCCAAAGGAGCGGCTTGCAGAACGATTGGATTACGTCGCAAAGACTTGCTCGCTGCGAGACGCTTGGGAAAAGGCTATTGGCAAGCTCTCACGCGGTTACCGCCAACGGGTCGGGATGGCGCAAGCATTGTTGCACGATCCCGATGTTCTCATTCTTGACGAACCGACGAGCGGGCTTGATCCCAATCAGGTGCACGGTGTTCGCCGGTTAATTTCGAGTCTTGGGGAAACGAAAACGGTCCTTCTGTCGACGCACATCCTTCGCGAGGTGCACGCCGTGTGTAGTCGAGTGCTTTTAATTAACGAAGGCCGGTTGGTGTTCGATGGCCCAACAAGCGAGTTGGGCACGGACGATTCGGCAATCGAAGATAAGTTCCGGCAGCTGACGTTCGCTGCTTAGCGTTCACAGCAAACCGAGCTAGTTCCCAACTGTAACAAATCGCCACGAAAACCATTCGATTCGAGGTTTACGATGCAAATAAGAAGCCAAGTAATTCGATCCATATTCAAACGCAATTTCGCCAGTTATTTCTCCGGAGTACTGGGATACTTGTTCATTATCGCATTCGTCGTTGCGGGAGGCGCACTTGCATTTAACGCGCGATTCTTCACAGCCAACGAACCGAATCTAGATCAGCTCTCCCAATGGTTTCCGCTGCTTTTGCTATTCATTATTCCTGCAATCACAATGAGTGTCTGGGCCGATGAAAAACGAGCGGGTACTGATGAGCTCCTGTTTACGATGCCCGCTAATGACTTCGAAGTGTTGCTGGGAAAATATTTTTCAGTATTGGCGGTTTACTCCGTCGCCTTGCTGTTTTCGATGAGTCACGTGCTCGTCTTGATGTTCTTAGGCGACCCTGATTGGGGATTAATCGTCTCGACATACGCTGGCTATTGGTTCGCTGGTGCTGCGCTGCTGAGTGCAGGGATGGTTGCGTCTGTGCTTGCCAATAGCGCTGCGGTTGCATTTGTGATTGGCGTCTTGCTATGCGGAATCCCGGTCTTCATTGGCCAACTAGGCGCCTTCATTGGATTACAAAGTGTTTTTGAAGACTTTAGTCTGCGTGAACAGTTCCGAGACTTTGGTATGGGCGTCATACCGTTGTCGGGCGTTGCATATTTTGTTGCGTTCACCGGTTTCATGCTATTTTTGAATATCGTGTTTGTCAAAAAGCGGCATTGGCAATCGTCACGAAAATCGAACATGGGGCTGCAGTTTGGGCTGCGAGTGGTTGCGGTCGGAACGATGTTGTCGTGCGCAACAGCCTGGGCCGGCTACACAGCGCTTCGCGTCGACGCGACATCGGAACAGCTCTTTAGCTTGTCGGATGCAACACAGAAGATCGTTGGCGACCTTGACGCCGAACGTCCAATCGAGATTCAAGCATTTCTCAGCCCTGAAGTACCTCGTGAATATGTGGACACACGAAAACAGCTCGTCGGCCTGTTACGCCAATTTGATGAGTTAGGTGGAAGTAAACTCGAAGTCCGCTACGTCGATGTCGAGCCATTCTCCGAACAAGCAGACGAAGCAAAACACTTCGGCATCGAACCAGTACGAGTTCTAAGCGAACGTGACGGGCGGCGATCTGAAGAGGACGTTTACCTCGGCGCCGTTGTCATCAGCAGCTACGACAAAGTGGTCGTTCCATTTTTTGGAAAGGGTCTGCCGATCGAGTACGAGTTAACTCGTAGCGTTCAGACCGTTGCCAACAAAGAACGACTTACTGTCGGCGTATTGACGACGGATGCCAATGTCACAGGATCCAACGAATGGAGAATCGTCAGCGAGCTGAAGAAGCAATATCACGTCGAAGACGTTTCTCCTAACAGTGAAATCGACGGAGACAAGTTTGACGTATTGATGGCTGTGCTGCCATCGTCTTTGACCGATCCACAGATGGACAACTTGGTTACCTACGTCAAAGCTGGAAAGCCCGCTCTCATCTTCGACGACCCGTTCCCGCTGGCGTTCAACAACGGTTTCGGTGTCACAAATGCCCCTCGGCAGTCGAAAGGAAGTGGAGGCCAGATGTCGATGGGCGGCCCGCCACCGGAACAGAAAGCAGACAGTGGTCGAGCGACAAGACTCACGAAGGCTCTTGGCATTCGTTGGGATTACGACAGCGTCGCGTTCGACGTCAACAATCCGCATCCGGAATTCGGAATGCTTCCCCCCGAATACATTTTCGTAACCCGCGATGGCAACGCAAATTCGTTCTCAACGGATAGCTCGATCACCAAAGGGCTTCAGGAAATCATTGCGATCTACTCCGGGACGGTCGCACCGGATTCCACTGCGGATGCCGATTTCGAATTTTACCCTCTCATCACAACGACCGCCAAATCGGGCATTCTCCGATGGAACGAATTCGTTGACGAAGGTGGATTCAACTTTTTCAGCATGACGCCGACGGTCAATCCAAAACGCAATCCGTTCCGACGCATGGACACGAATTCGCACGTCTTGGCAGCTCATCTTAAATCAAACAAAGAAGGCGCAACGGTCAACGCGATTTTCGTTTCTGACATCGACATGATTTCGAATTTCTTCTTCGAAGAGCGAAACCTTGGCAACCTTGATCTTGAATTTGACAACGTAACGTTCGTTTTAAACGCGGTTGATTCATTGGCCGGTGATGAGTCCTTCATGGAGCTGCGTAGCCGACGTGCTCGCCATCGCACGCTAAAACGCGTCGAAGCGCAGAAGCGAGTATTCTTAGAAGAAGCAAACCGTGCAGAACTTCAATCGGACGCAGACGCGAATGCGGAACTCGCCGAGCGTCGCGAGCAGCTCGGAAAACGATTGAAGGAAATTGAAGAGGATGAATCGCTCGATCCGATCGCGAAAGCGCAGATGATCAAGCAAGCTCAAGAGGCTGAACAACAGCGTCTCAATCTGGCGGAAGCGCAAATTGAACAGCGCAAGAACGATGACATCCTCAAAATTCGAGCCGAAACGAATCGTCAAATTCGGAATTTGGAGTCTCGAATTCGAGGTTGGGCAGTCTGGCTACCAGCAATTCCAGCCTCATGCCTTGGTGCCTTCGTTTTCATCACTCGAGCCCAAGCTGAACGCCGTAACGTTGTTGACAGCCGCCGACGTGACCGGTCCTAAGCCACTACCAATCAAACACAATCACATGACATAAACGAGGTAAACACAATGTCCACTGTTCTCGAACCAAAACCGAACGAAACCAAACCAGACATTCGGTCTGACGAGATTTGTAGCGGAAATGTGAAGAAAACAGTCTCTACGGCGACCGAGTGGAAGACGACTTATACATATCTTGGCGGAGCATTGCTTTGCCTTGCTATAACAGGCGGATTTGAATGGGCAAACCGGCCAGCCGAAATCGAAGAATTTGGCCGCGTCGGCGAGCAATTCTACGCCGACTTCGTTGACCCAACCTTGGCTACATCGTTGGACGTTTTCGCCTTTGATGCCGACACGGTTAAACCAAAGGAATTTCGCGTCGAACGGTTGAACAACGGCCGTTGGGTTATCCCATCGCATCACAATTACCCCGCGGACGCGGAAGACCAACTGGCACGAACCGCGTCGTCGGTGATCGGAGTCAAGCGTGGTGCCATGGTCACTCGCTGGCAAGCTGACCACGCTCGATTCGGCGTCGTGAACCCTAAGCAAGACAGCCTGAACATCAGCGAGGTCGAAGGTGTAGGACAGCGATTGGTTCTTCGAGGCGAGGATGAAAGTGTGCTTGCTGATTACATCATCGGCCACAAAGTCGAAGGTGAAAATGACCAATACTATGTTCGACATCCAGAAGAAGACGAAGTCTATGTCGCAAACCTTGACGTCCAACTCACGACAAAGTTCACCGACTGGATAGACACGGATCTGCTCGACATTAGTTCAGGAAAAGTTCTTCGATTGGCGGTTAATGACTACTCGTTCGATGAAGTAAACGGCAAATTAACGGAAAGCGAAATTACCGAGCTAGTTCGTGAGAAAGCGTGGAGTGACGATTGGCGTTTGGATTCGCTTGCGGAATCAGAAGAACTCAACAAAGATTCCATCCGTGACACGCTCGACGCGATTGCAAGTTTGGAAATTGCCGGCGTTCGCCCAAAGCAAAAGGGACTGACGCCCGACCTGCGGCTGGACAAAGACGCTCTCTCGTCCCAAGGCGACGTCGAGCGATTGCAAACTGACCTCCTAGCTAGTGGATTCTTGCTTCAGGCCGGCGAGGAAGAGGATTCACTCAACCTGCTTGCACGAGAGGGTGAACTCTATGCTGGAACGGATGAGGGGCTTGTCTACCGGATGCATTTCGGACGCGTGTTCACGGGCAGCAACGAAGAACTCGAAATTGGCTTTGCGAGTGGATCCGAAAGTTCGAATGACATGTCGCGATCGAGTGAAGGAAATTCTG
>JAGQPC010000142.1 GCA_020426925.1 Planctomycetales bacterium
CAAATTAGCAAGGCTGTTTATGAGCTGTTGTTTGGCGGCAGCCAAAGGCAGCCCTTTCATGCTGGCCGATCGATCGAAGACATACACGAACGAGCTGCCTGTCCCGCTGACGCCAAACACTGACGTCGTGGTTTTCCCCATCATGCCAGGAGTTACTCGGGTGGCACCTTCTAGGTCGGTCGCTGAATCGCTGGCTCCGACGTCTCCAGCTCCAAACAGAGCATCATCAACGGCTGGCAGGACGCCTGTTAGGTCAATAGCTGTGTCGGTTGCGCTCGGTAGTGCCGCGGCGATCGAAGCTGCGGACTCCGATTCGGTTTGCGATTCACGCGGTTGCTGGTCCGAAAGGACATACTCACGTCGCAAATCGTTTTGTTTGACCAGGGCCACGCCGACCGCTCGTCCAGAGTCCGGGAGACCAGCTTTTTGTACCACGCGAAACGTAAACAAGAACAGCGCGAACAGAATTCCGTGCAGGAATAGAGACAGAACCCATGCCGGAACGCGTTGCCGTGAGGTGCTAAGCGACGTATCACGCTCGTAAGTTAAGCTATTCCAGGCCAACTGGCGTCCCTTTGGTTCTGATCAGCGGAATTGAAACGGTAGGTCGCCTACGACCTGGAATCCATTCTATCACTTGCTGTGGGAACTCCGCGGCGTAAACAACGTGTGACGCCAGATTCGACGTTATTGCTTTACTTCGATAGAATTTGGAAGGTAACCGGTGCTGCTAATTGAATCGAGGCAATTCGATGTCGACGGCTGAAAAACGCAATGTGACGCCTGCTGAATACCTAGCTGAGGAGCGTGTCGCTGCATTCAAGAGCGAGTACTATCAGGGGGAGGTGTTTGCCATGGTTGGGGCAAGTCGCAGGCATAATCTAATCACTAGCAACCTAGTTCGCTGGATTCACACGCAGCTGGACGGGCGAAGATGCGAGGTTTATGCATCTGATATGCGGGTCAAAGTCAGTCCGACGGGGCTTTACACGTACCCGGATATTGCCGTCGTGTGCGATTCGCCAGAGTTTGAAGACGGCGAACTGGACACACTTCTCAATCCCAACGTCATCATCGAAGTGCTTTCCGAATCAACGGAAGCATACGATCGTGGAGCAAAGTTTGAGCAGTACCGCCGCCTGGATTCACTGCGCGAATACGTGCTGATTGCCCAGGACCGAGTGCATATCGAGCACTTTGCCAGAGACGACAAAGACTGCTGGGTTCTTTCGGAGACCACCGAAATCGCATCCAAGCTCGAGTTGCCATCAATCTCTTGCACGCTCGACGTCCAGGATATCTACGCGCGGGTCGAGTTCGGGGAATAGCTGATACCGCTATTGCCGTAATTTGTTGGGATTCTTCCATGTCCCAGAAAGATCGTGCTGCCAGTTCGCAACTTATTGAGCCAAAGATCACTTTGGGGGACGTGAAGTGCGGATTGAGGATTGTACGATCCCCCATAGTGTATATATTGACTCCACAAGAGTAGCGATTGGTGATATCCTCATAAGGAGTGTGTGATGGTTGCAGATGTAAAAAGTACTGTGTTCATCTGTCTTGTGGCTGCCGTATCTACTGCGTTCGGACCGGTGTGCTCAGGCGGACTCGTAATTACCGAGTTTATGGCCGATCCAGCTGCACTCACGGACGCGACTGGTGAATACTTCGAAGTCTACAATCCGATGGCTATCGCGGTAAACGTGCAGGATCTGACGATATCCGACGATGGCTCAGACTCGTTCGATTTTCCGGCTTCGGCACTTGTGATTGCACCCGGGGAGTTTTTCGTATTTGCCAGATCGGCGAGTGTTTCTGCCGCTGATGCGATCTACAGTTCTTTCGTCCTCGGCAACACTGATGACGAGATTGTTATCTCCATCGGCGCCAACGAATTAGCGCGTCTAAATTATAACGATGGAAGCACGTTTGGAGCTGGGGTCGCAGCAGTGCTGAATGACACCGCAAACAATGTGGGTGGGCTTACAAATTTCAACGACTATATTGCAGAAGTGGTAGCAAACGACACGATTGCGTCCTCGGACATCGGTTCGCCTGGCGTTGCTGGCTCTACGGTCGTCTCTGCTGTTCCCGAGCCATCCTCTGTGGCGATGGGCGTGATTGTCCTGGCCGGCGTATTGGTGCGAGTTGGGGCTCGGCGATTATGGGCGGCGGTTCGCGGGCGCTGAGTGCGGCGAATCTAGCTTGCAAATACCCGCGACTATGCCGTCAAAAGCGGAAGAACCTTAACTGTTTGCCGTCTCAGAAGAAAAAATAAAAATTCGTGTGGACCGGCGTTGACGGCCGCCGAGAAATCCATATTATTAACTCCTTCCCAGTTGCCATTGGTTAACCCCAAGGGCGAACTGAGAAAACGATCTTTGACAATTTGGTAGTGACCTCTTGTGTACGTTCTTTTGAACGAGCCTGTACGAGACTATGCTCGTCAGTCATTCGTTTCGGCGAGTGATTGGCAAAACAAACAAAACTGGTTTTAAACCTCAAATTGGCTACCAACCATCGGTCGTTCGCTTAGGCGGATTGGCTGGTGAAAGCGTAAATTAATTGAAGGGTTTGATCCTGGCTCAGAATGAACGTTGGCGGCGTGGATTAGGCATGCAAGTCGCACGCGAACCCGGTTTCGATTGGGTGAGAGTGGCGAAAGGGTGAGTAATGCATAGACAACCAACCCCCGA
>JAGQPC010000143.1 GCA_020426925.1 Planctomycetales bacterium
ATGACGCTCATCGCGTACGTCAAATAGCTCTCTTTTAGTTCATCCTCGATGGGTAGATCGACTAACCGACCTTCACCATTTCCGCCACCATCATTACCGTCAGAGGGATCTGTGTTATCAGGGTCGCTAGGGTCGGATGCCAACGTAGTTCCTTTCGCAAGAAGGCGATGTTTTGATCGAACTGAACCGGCAAACGGACCGCATCAGTGTGGCCAAACCGCGCTCAATTCGAAGCTCGGATTTTACCAGTTTTTCCGGTTCCGAACAACGCTCGCTCCTGGAGCTTACAGAGCGGCAAACACGTCAATTTCGGGCTTCGACCGTGCAGCCAGCAGGGACGATCGGTCGACGGCACGCGAGTACGAGGATGTTGCGAAATGCCAAGATTCGGGGCTCGTCGGCTTGCCCACTACATCTAGTTGAAACGCCCGTGAAAATCGCGCTACACGCGTTCAAAAATCGTCGCGATCCCTTGGCCGGCACCGATGCACATCGTGGCGAGACCGACATTGGCGTTTTTTGCGACCATCGTGTGAAGCAACGTCGTGGCGATTCTGGCGCCGCTCGCTCCGAGCGGATGACCGATCGCGATGGAGCCGCCGCGGACATTGACTTTATCGATGTCAAGTTCGGACATGCGAATGCAAGCGAGCGCCTGAGCGGCAAACGCTTCGTTGAGTTCAATCAGATCAATATCGCTCAAGCTCATTCCAGCCCGTTCCAGAGCTTTCTTCGTTGCCGGGACTGGACCCGTTCCCATCACTGACGGTTCGACACCAGCGACGGCTGTGGCGCGAACTCGTGCGATCGGTTTCAAGCCGAGCAGATTTGCTTTTTCTTCAGACATTATCAACATCGCCGCCGCTCCGTCGTTGAGCGGTGAGCTGTTGGCTGCCGTGACGGTTCCCATCTTTGGCATGAACGCTGGGTTTAAAGCAGCCATCGATTCGAGGCTCGCGTCAGATCGAACGCACTGGTCACGCGTGGCAAGAATTCGATTGCCATCTTCGTCGCGACCATAGATCGGTACGATTTCGGATTTGAAGTCTCCGGCATCGTGAGCCGCCGATGCAAGCTGATGACTTCGGAGAGCGAATTCATCTTGCTCTTCTCGGCTGATGCCGTTGGTTTGTGCCAAGAACTCGGCAGTTACGCCCATCATCAATGCACCCTTCGATGTGCGATGGAACATTTTTGGATTAAGATCCATTCCGTGGTCCATCGGAATGTGATGCATATGTTCCAGACCGCCGACGATTTGCACGTTTTCGAAACCAGCCATCACAGCGTGAGTCGCTTGGTTCAATGCCTGCAGACTGGAGCCACAAAGTCGGTTAATCGTGGCGCCACCCGATTCGACTGACAGACCGGCCATTAACGCGATGTTGCGTGCGACGTTCAGACCTTGTTCGCCCGTCTGTTGGGTGTTGCCCATGATCACGTCTTCGATTTCAGACGGATCGATTCCGGTGCGTTCGACTATTGCTTTCACGCATGCTACCGCGAGGTCGTCGCTGCGAACGTCTCGGAACAGACCTTTATCCCTGTGAGCTCGACCGATCGGAGTGCGAACGCAATCGACAACTACGGCATTGGACATGTAATCAGTCTCCAGTTGGCGGACCTTGTGGCCCGAATCGCTTGTATTCGTATTTGGTGTTTGGGCTGACCGCGTCGGCTATTTGTAAAACTTGGATCCTTCGGCTGCCATTTGCTCGAGCATCGTGGTCGGCTTCATGCGGTCGCCGAGGTGTTCGAGCGGCTTGAGCATTTCCATGATGTTTGCGGCGCCAATCGTATCGGCCCAGAACAGCAAACCGCCTTTGAACGGCGGGAAGCCGATGCCGAAAATCAAACCGAGGTCCACGTCCCGCGCGTCGCGGACTATGTTGGATTCCAGTACTCGCGTCGCCTCGAGCAACATCGGCAAGAACAAACGTGCCTCGATGTCCTTCTTGTCCAGCGGTGTGGCGTCTTTCTTCAAATGCGGTTCGATAAGCTGGCCAAGCGTCGGATCAGGCTCGCCTCGACGTTTGCGATTGTTGTAGTCGAAGAATCCTTGACCGCTTTTTTGGCCCAGCCGACCAGCTTTCACGAGTGCGGGCAAAATCGGCGACGCGACGATGCGGTTCGGGAACGCTTCCCACATAATGCGTCCGGCGTACAAAGCTGTATCGAGCCCGACCATGTCGTACAACGTGATCGGTCCCATCGGCATGCCAAACCTTTTGGCGACCGATTCAATGTGCTTGATCTCGACGCCTTCTCCGACCAACTCCAACGCCTCGTTCATGTACGGAAAGAGCAGACGATTGACCAAAAAGCCCGGTCCGTCGTTCACCACGATCGGCGATTTGCCCAATCGCTTTGCGTAGGCAACCGCGGTAGCGACGGTTTCGTCGTTTGTTTTCTCACCTCGAATAACTTCCACCAACTTCATTTTGCGAACAGGATTGAAGAAGTGGATTCCGCAAAACTGTTCGGGACGAGCGAGACCTTCGGCCAGCGTCGTGATCGGAATCGTGGAAGTATTCGACGCGAGAATCGCGTTCTCATCAAGCAACGGCTCCAGGCGAGCAAAAATCTGTCGCTTCACATCAAAGTTTTCGACAACCGCTTCGATAACGACGTCGCACTTAGCGATTTCCGAATCGGAAGTTGTTCCATTGATGAGCGGCGCGAACTCGACTGCTCGTTCTACGTCTGCGGACTTTGTGGCGCGATTGAATGACACCTCTTGCAGAACGTTGCTGACGCCCTTGGCGAGTGCATCTCCGTTTGCGTCGGACAGTGTGAGTGGCACTTTGCGCTTGACGTTGGCGGCGGCGATTCCGGCGCCCATGATTCCGGCGCCGATCACCGCAACATGATTGACGTCGCGTGTCGGAACATCGCCTTCGACGCCGGTATCTTTCTTGTTGCGATCGGTCAGGAAGAACACGTTCAGCAACGACGCGTTGATTGGCGAACCGAAAAGTTGCGCCATTCCTTCCGCTTCCATTTTGCATGCGGTTTCGATATCCGCACCGGCCGCGGCCATCATCACTTCCAACGCGGCCAGCGGTGCCGGATAGTGTCCTTTAGTTTGCGCTTGAATTACGGCCGATGCCGTTGCCCCAAGGAATCCAAGCTCCGTTTCGCTGATGTCGACAGGACCCGACCATTTTTCGCGATCGATTTTGTATTCACCCGTTTCTTGTTCTTGGCGAATCAATCGGATTGCCGCCGATTGAAGTTTATCGACGGGAACGATGTCGCTGACGAGTCCCATTGAGAACGCTTCTTGCGCGCTGATCGACGCGCCACCGGTTACCATTTCGACCGCGTTTGCCAAACCTACCATTCGTGGAGATCTGGCCGTTCCACCCCAGCCGGGGAACAGTCCAAGCTTGACTTCGGGGAATCCGATTTCAGTTTTTGGATTGTCCGACATGATGCGGCGATCGCACCAAGTCGCTAACTCTGCGCCGCCACCAACGCAGATCCCATCGATCGCCGCGACCGTGGGAAACGGTGTTTTCGACAACCGAGCAAACAGCGATTGGCCCTCGCCGCACATCTTGGCCGTCTGTTCAGGCTCAATGTCCATCGACGCAACGAATTCTCGCAGGTCCGCACCGGCTATGAAGATGTTGGGTTTTGCCGAAATGATCACCAGGCCTGCGAGATCGTCGCGAGCTTCCAGCGAATCTAGATGTTGAGCTAATTCAGCGAGTACTGGTTTCGAAAGGATGTTCGCACTCTTGCCCGGCATATCGAACGTCAGCAACGCGATATCTGCTTCCGGCATCGAAAGTTGGAAAGACGATTCATTGGCCATGGCGAACAACTCTATCTGTGATTTCGTTTACAAGCACAACCGCGGGCCAATGCCTGCATGCATTGACAGCACATTCCGTTCTCAGTCTTGGTCGGCAAATAGCGGCAAGGTACTTGAGACCGGAAAAGCCTATTCAGCCACCAAAAGCGTCAATCACTGCCCTGTATCCGCAGATTGACGGTAATTAGTAGAATCGTAGCGAGTGGAAATGTCCCGGCAATCGCACGTGGCGTCAGCTTCCAGCTTGCGTGCACATTTTTTTGGCTGCTCCGTGACAGCTCGTAAGAACATCGCTTTAACTTGGGGCCTGACGAAATGCTATCGAAACGCCGATGGATCATAATTCATGGATACTTGTGTTTGGTCTTCACGGTGGTTGCCACCTGCACGAATGGTTTGGCGCAAGAAAATAATGCGTCTAAGGAGCCGCAATCGAAAAAAACAGTTCGACTAGAAATCGACTATGGGGACGGAGCTCTCAAGATCCTCTCATCTGTTCCATGCCATCCGAAAATGACGATTGGACAAGTGATGGACTATGCGGCTGCACATAAACACGGCGTGAATATCGAAGTTCGAGGGAAAGGGTCGACCGCGTTGTTGGTGAAGATCGACGACCTGAAAAACCAAGGCGCAAAGGGGCCCAATTGGATTTTTCGAGTAAACGACAAGCTTGGCGATCGAAGTTTTGCCATCACGCCGCTGAAACCGGGTGACACTGTCTTGTGGAAGTTCGACACATACCCGTAGAATCGAGCAAACGCGTACCTGAAGGCCGCGTCCCCAATTCTGGTTAGTCAGGACCGCCACGACGGATGATCCGGAGATACTACACGTGATGAAGAAGCATATCGATCAGGTCATTGGATTCGTTGTTTTGGTCCTCATAGCCGTGGTAGCGCGATTATGGTTTCGGGACATTCCCAACTTTGCGCCAGTCGCAGCTGTCGCTCTGTTTGCCGGATATGTCTTTCGATCAGGAGTGCTGGCGACCACAGTGCCGCTAACCATTCTGTTGATCACCGATCAAATCATTGGTGGCTACGAACCGATGGTTATGTTCGCGGTTTACGGGTCGCTGACCGCTCCGGTGCTTCTTCGGCCAATGTTGAGACGGCACTTGCGATTGGACGGTAGTCGTTCGCCAGTTGGGGAAGTTTCAGCTTTGGTTGTCTGTGCGTTGTGCGCGTCTGTCCTGTTCTTCGGTGTCACGAATCTCGCCGTGTGGGCGACGTGGTACAAAGCCCAGCCTGACATGCTCGTACCTTGCTTTATTCAGGCGGTACCGTTCTTTCGCTTCACGATGTTCGGCGACTTATGCTTCGCGTCGATCTTGTTTGGCGGGTACGCGTTCGTAGCCCATACGGTGCGGCAGCGAAAAAACGTTCTCGCGTCAACGTCAGCATGAGGGATTGGAGTAAACGACGAATCTACGCCGCTAGTGCCGTACGACAACTCGGTGAAATCTGAGATCGACTTCGCGGTTGACGACGCGTTTTACACCTTCGACAAGACAATTCGGTTCGTTGTCTTGCTCACCGATTCGCAAGATATCTTCAAGTGGCGTTCCTGGCGGTACGGTGAACGTCGACTGCGCGATTGTTTGATTGCCTGCGTCAAGTTCCGGGACGATGAAGTGGCATGTGGCTCCGAAGGTTAGCATTCGAGTAGCGAAGGCATCGTGATAGGGCCGCATTCCGGGAAAACCTGGCAGCAATCCGTGATGTAAGTTGACGATTCGGCCTCCCGCGTATTTCCAACAACTGCTGGCAGGCAGCACTCGCATGTAACGAGCTAGCAACACGTAGTCGACGTCGTACTGATCAAACAAGTCAATCAACTTGTCTTCATCGGGGTTTCCTTTGTCGTCACCGATCATGTGCCAATCGCACCCGAATTGTTCCGCAACACCTCGACACGCCGGCCGGTTTCCGATCATCACAGGAACCTCGGCAGACAGCTGTCGGTCACGGATTGCCCGGAGAACAGCGAGTGCGGGTTCCGGTCGATAAGTCGTGCAAATGGCGATGCGCGGAAACTGCTCGCGAACATCTGGCGACCAAACTCGAACTGACAGGTTCTTGAGTGTGCCAATTTGGCCCAACTCGCTTCTCAGTTTTTCAAAAGGGACGTCCACGCGAATCCGAAGCAGCATGGCAAAAACAGCTTCTTCGTCGTGGTCGTACATCTGAATTTCCGAGATATTCGCTCCCAGGCCCGTCACATGGTGAATGATTGGGTCGGCGAGCCCCGTGTTGTCCGGGCCCACAGCGGTGATCACGAAATCCATTAGTCGATCCGACGAACAAGGTAGCGTTGAGTAACTTCGGCACGGCCGGTATACTCTGGCGTTTCCATGACGTCAATCTGGGAAAAACAAGTCAAATAGACGCTTGCGGCAATTCTGCCTGCTCCAAGAAGGCCTGACAGATCATGCGATTGACTTTAGTCGACCGAATACTGGAGCTCGAACCGGGTAAGCAGATTCGCGCTTGCAAGTGCCTGACGATGCTGGAGGAGTACCTACAGGACCATTTTCCTCGGTTTCCTGTCATGCCCGGCGTATTGATGTTGGAAGCGATGTATCAAACGGCGGCTTGGCTGGTCCGTGCGACGGATAACTTCGAGCACAGTATGGTGTTGATGTCCGAAGCAAAGAACATTAAATATTCCGATTTTGTTGAGCCGGGCCAGACGCTGGTTTTACACGCGGAATTCCTGAAGAACGAGGGACGATTTGTCACGTTGAAGTGTGAAGGAACCGTGGAAGATCGCACAGCTGTGCGAGGGCGTTTGGTGCTGGAACGGTTCAACCTAGCCGAGACAAATCCTGATGACAGCATCAAAGATGCTATCGCCAAGAAGAAGTTGCGAGAGAAATTCGAGCTACTTTACCCGGCCCAAAAGACCGAACTTATCAATTAGGATCATTTTCCGGTCCACGCGAGATTAACCCGAATGCCGCGAGGCGTTTTAGAAGTTTGTGAATTAGAGAGGTTCAAATGCCAACCAAGCAGGAAGTATTCGACAAGGTTAAGGATGCTTTGGTGGACGCATTGGGAGTCGATGACGACGAAGTCACGCCGGACGCAACTCTCGTCGGTGATTTAGGTGCGGAGTCGATCGACTTCCTGGACATCGTCTTCCGATTGGAAAAAGCGTTCGATATCGAAATCCCCCGCGCCGAGCTGTTTCCAGAAGACATTCTGACAAACGCTGAGTACGTTGAAGACGGCCGAGTAACGGCGACGGGCGTTGCGGAACTGAAGAAAAGAATGCCTTTCGCTGACTTGTCAGAATTCGAAACCAACCCACTAGTTCAGGAGTTTGGAAACCTGCTGACGGTCAACGACATGAACCGTTACATCTGCAGCAAGGTTGACGCCGCCGACTAAGTCGTCCGCAGCACACACTACCAGTTGAGCTATCGTTCGTTGATTTTTCCACATTGGTAAACGCATGCGTTGGTTTTGGATCGATC
The DNA here is from genome assembly GCA_020426925.1 of Planctomycetales bacterium. Taxonomy (GTDB): domain Bacteria; phylum Planctomycetota; class Planctomycetia; order Pirellulales; family Pirellulaceae; genus JAGQPC01. Next base: position 7,302 of record JAGQPC010000143.1, read on the forward strand.
GCTTCACAGAGTTTGTGAGCGGCGAACGTGCTTCGTCCGTGAAATGCGTTTCATTAGTTGAGGAATATGTCGACGGATACTTTCCTGGAAGTCCTATGATGACCCCCTCGTTTGTGATCGAGGGGTTTGCGCAGACCGGCGGAATTCTTATTGGACAGCAGAGTGACTTTCTCGAGCGAGTGGTCCTCGCCAAAATCGGCAAGTCGAAATTCCACTTCTATGCTCGACCTGGCGACAAGCTGACTTATTCGGTGAAGCTGGAAACTTTGAAATCGGACGGTGGTTTAGTCACAGCAACCAGCCACGTGGGCGATCGGCTGCAGGCTGAAGCCGAGCTGACGTTTGCCCACGTCGACGCCAGCGTCCGCGGAACGGGTACTTTTTTTGTGCCTGCCGAGTTTCTGCGGATGCTTAGGATCTTCCGACTGTTTGATGTCGGTGTGAATCCCGATGGGACTCCAATCAAGATCCCACAACATCTGTTGGATGAAGAGACGCTCGATCTGGCATCTTGACCTGACGCGACTCAAGGTCAATCGTGTACGTTTGCAGACGCGCACATAGTCGCAAATCGAAAGGATCCTCCGATGACCCGCCGCCGAGTAGTCGTAACCGGAATGGGTGTCGTCAACCCGATGGGGCACGACGTCGAGACCGTTTGGAATGGGCTCAAAGAATCAAAATCCGCTGTTGGATACACAACGGTTTTCGACACGACTCGGTTTCCTACAAAAATCGCTGCAGAGGTTCGCGACTGGGACATCAGCAAAGCTGGAGTCGACACCGAAGTGTGGCGCAACCGAGCGCGACATACATGTTTCGCTGCAGGGGCGGCAAAACAAGCAGTCGACCAGTCAGGTGTGTTAGAGAGCGATCTCGATCCAATTCGATTTGGGGTCTATCTAGGAAGCGGTGAAGGTGACCAAGACTTCAACTCGTTTTCGAAGATGGTCACCGCTGCTCTAACGCCAGACGGAATGGACCTCGGCAAGTTCATGCAAACGGGAGTCCAGATTCTGAATCCGGTTGCAGAGCTAGAGCAAGAACCGAACATGCCTGCCGGTTACATGGCGAGTCTGTTTAATGCTCAAGGCCCAAATTCCAATTGCCTAACGGCGTGTGCTGCCAGCAGCCAAGCCATTGGGGAAGCGACTGAAATCATCCGCCGCGGCGAAGCAGACGTCATGTTGTCCGGCGGCACTCACAGCATGATCCATCCTTTTGGCGTCACCGGATTTAACCTGTTGACAGCGTTGTCGACTCGAAACGACGAACCAGAACGAGCGTCTCGACCATTCGATCGCTTGCGTGACGGTTTCGTGCTAGGAGAAGGCTCAGGGATGGTGGTGCTCGAAGAACGCGAGCGAGCCATCAAACGAGGCGCACCGATTTTCGGTGAAGTGCTCGGTTACGGATCGACTGCGGACGCGTATCGCATTACTGATATTCACCCGGAAGGTCGTGGCGCAATCGCCTGCATGAAAATGGCCTTGTCGGATGCAGGACTGGGACCAGGCGACATCGATTACGTGAATGCTCACGGAACAAGCACAACTGTAAACGACAAAGTCGAAACACTCGCGTGCAAAGGAACGTTTGGCGAACACGCCATGTCGACGCCTGTCAGCAGCACGAAAAGCATGATGGGGCATCTTATCGCGGCAGCTGGCGTTACTGAGTTCATCGTGTGTTTGCTGGCGATCCGTGACAACGTTTTGCCGCCCACAATCAACTATGAAAATCCGGATCCACTCTGCGATTTGGATTACATTCCCAATGAAGCTCGTGAAGCAAAATGCGATATTGCGCTCAACAATAGCTTCGGTTTCGGCGGGCAAAACATTACTGTCGTCGTCGGCCGCCACCGTGATTGAAGTTGAGTCCAACGAAAAGCCGCACAACAAGGTAGTACCATAGTGAGCAGCACAACTACTGCTCGACCACCGTAAAAATCACGTTCCAAATGCCTGCATCTACTGCCGATTTCATTATTGGCGACACTTTATCGTAAGTTACGTTCCGATCGCCTCGAATTCTGATTTGAACGTCTTCAGGATTGCTTCCTGCCTTCGTCGTGAAAAGCTGCGCCAATGATTCAGGCAAGACTTCGCGGCCGCCAATCAGAATTGAGCCGCTTGGCAGCACGTTTACGATGATTCGCTTCGAATCGTTGGGAACATCATCTTGCCCTTTCGTGGCAACTGGCAGGTCCAGCTCGATCCGACTTTCGCGCTGCGCAAGATGGCTCGATACCAGAAAGAAAATGATCAGCAAGAACACGACGTCGATCATCGGCGTCATGTCCATGTTGGCGTCCTCCTGGACGTCCTTCAGGTGACTTCTTTTCGCCATGTCGAGTTCCTACTTGCCCCGGTAGAGCTTCTCTTCCTTGTCTTGCTCGCTCATCGCGAGTTCCAGCTTCCAGAAGGCCGCTTCCGGCTGACTGCACCCGGTCATGAACTTGCCGACGTAGTGCCACTCGGTCCAC
>JAGQPC010000144.1 GCA_020426925.1 Planctomycetales bacterium
ACCTGCGACCTCTGCGTCCCGAACGAACTCGATCAAAAACTATGATCGACGTAACGCATTGTAGTATCATCACTTACGTGACTCAATGACCGTAGCGTATTTGTCATATTTGCCTTGGTTTAGGGTAGTCGGCGAGGGTTTAGGGTAGGTTTCGGGTACAACGCCAATGTGGACGATGCGTTTAGGGCCGGAGGCAATTCACTGTAGAATGCGGAGGATTGCACCCGGGAGTTCGCCGTGAACGCACATCTTTCTGTCATCATGATTGTTCGCGATGCGGCAGCTACCTTAGATCGATGTATATCGTCAGTTCGTGAAATCGCCGGCCAAATTGTCGTCATCGATACCGGTTCAACCGACGCAACGATGGCCATAGCTAAACGGGTTGGATGCGATTTGCATGAGTTTGCCTGGTGTGATTCATTTGCCGCGGCGCGGAACGAATCATTGCGCCACGCGAAGGGAAAATGGTGCTTGTGGATTGATGCGGATGAGAGCATCTCAAATTCAACTGCTGCCGAGATTAAGCAACTTGTGGCTGAGAACGATGCACTAGCCGCTTATTCGATGCGTCAAGTTAGTCGAACAGTTAACAACGACATTGTGCATGATCAACTGCGCCTCTTCACCAGATCAGAACATGTCAAATGGACGCGCCGTGTCCACGAAGAACTAGGACCATCACTCGCAGCTAGCGGATATGAGCTGCGAAAAACGAATCTTGAAATCTTACACGATGGGTATGAATCCGAGTCAACCGTCCGCGAAAAATGGCAACGGAATCTGAAACTGCTGAATCTTGAACTGAATGACAGTCCAAGAGATCCGATTGCACTTCTTCACAAGGCGCACATCTGCCGAAAGCTAGAACGTCGCGATGAAATCGGGAGCTGTCTCGAACTCGCGTGGGCTAACTTTCCTCGTGACGACGAAAGGCTTGTTTTGCTCGCAATGGAAAGCGTGAACTGGTTTCAACGCTGCAACGACAGAAATTCGGCGGTCGCTGTTTGCCGCGAAACGCTGGAGCATTATCCATCAAACGCCGTAATTCGAATCGCCTTAGCTGACCTTATACGCAACTCGGCTCTGCATGAGTCGATCGACGTTTTGTCAACAATCACTAGATCGGATTGCGACGCCTGGTGCATGGGGGCCAATCCAGACGCGTTATGGGTCCAATCAAGAAACAACCTGGCGATCTGTCTACGAATGGCCAATCGGTTCAACGAAGCGGAAAAAACGTGGCATGAAACACTGTCAATACAGTCAAATCGCGAATCGGCACTGCAGGGACTCGCCGAGTTGATGATTATCCAAGGACAACTTGACAAGGCGGAAGTATTCACTGCACAGCTGGTCCGCGAGACGAACAACGGTTCAGAGGCACGCTTGCTGTCGGCCCGACTCGCATTGAGGCACAATTCAGTCGACGATGCCAGTCGCATTCTGTGTACGTTGAGTCAAACAGAAGTTCGCCCGCGTTTACTACGCGCCGAGTTGGCAATACGTATGGGCAATCATGCTCGCTCAAGAGAAATCTTTGATTCAATACTTGTTGACGATCCAGGTAATCGCGAAGCAGCGAGCGGACTTGCGTGGCTAAACAATCAATGTGCTTCTGAGAACGGCCACAATGAATAGCTAGTGGCTCTTCCATGTTGGTACAGACGCCAATCTTGTGGCGAATCGACTAGACCAACATAGACGGGCAAGTCGATGTTGCACTCGGCCGCGACAAGGCAGCAGCAGCGCATGTTCCCCTCGATAATCACCCATTCTGATTGTCTCCGGAGGTTCACGAGCAATATCGGACTGCCTTTCATCAGTTCGACGGAAAAACTATCCATCAAATCAATAAAGGATTGGACGAATTCATCCTCTGAGAAGTTTTGTGTTCCCACTGATGCGACAAAGTCGCGGACGAGGAGCGGCCTGGACCTGTTTTTCACGGCAAGAGGAAGCAGAGACGCTAGGCCGAGTTCAGAGGACGGCAAGCGGCCTAGATGCCAATGAACGCCGCAACTGTCCAGACCCATTAGAATCGGTTCTCGAAATCTGAGCATGAACTCGGAAACGTGTCGCGTTTGCAGCAGGTCAACGGTAGATCTTCGCGGAATATAAACCTGCGAAAAGTAGGATCCCCAACGAGCGCTATGTGCCTCACTATCAGCCCAACTAAGAAGCACCTCGTCAAAATGGCACTGACTGTAAAGGTACATTCTTCCGTTTATTGTTAACATTCTTTAATAAATAGCGTTGAATGACCTCGCGGGCAACAGTAAAAAACACCCTCTTGGAAACCTATAGACTCCATTGAGGTGACACTCATGCTGCTGAATAAGCGACCTCGTTGTGCTAACTACAAAAAACAAAATCGGAAGCGATCGCACTTCATCGAATCACTTGAGCCGCGTCAGATGCTGACCGCGTCGTTCTACGAAGACACACAGATGACATTCTCATTGAACGACGGGGCGCTTTTAGTTGACGCCACAAAAGCGAGCACTTCCGTCAGTATAACGATTGCGGCCAGCAGCGGAGTCGCTCAGTTCAACAATTCAGGTTTCTGGCCTGGAGGATTTCTCACGGCCCCACTTGCGTCATCGTTCAAATCAATCACAGTCATTGGTTCAGATTACTCAGATACAATTAATGTGGGTGGTGTGAACAGTGCATTTACACAAATCGGTGAGCGAGACGTCACGGTCCACGGAGGAGACGGCAACGACACGATTACTGGCAGTGTTTTCGGTGACAATTTAATTGGAGGGGCTGGGAACGACATAATAAATGGCGGTGATGGGAATGACATTATTCTTGGTGGTTCGTGGAATGACACATTAAGGGGACAAGGCGGCAATGACGAGCTCTTTGGCGAAGACGGCGACGACATGCTGTACGGCGGGAATGGCGACGATATCCTGCAAGGTGGGACTGGAGACGACGAGCTCAGGGGAGAGGCAGATGACGATGTTTTGAGTGGCCAAGAAGGTGATGATTTACGCGATGGTGGACTGGGGTTCGATACCAGTGATTCCAATGGCGACATCAATCCGCCTCAAGATACGAACAACTACGCTCCCGTCATCGAATACATCGGTTCCGTTGTTGGCAATACGAATACCGCTACCGGTGGTCTGGATGGCGAATTGATGGTTCAGCGTGGATCTACGTTGGCGTTTCAGATCCTCGCGAACGATTACGACAATGATTCGTTGACCTATTCCATTACTTCCATAACGAACCAGTACGGCACATCGATTGGCTCGGCTTCACTTGATTCAACTACTGGTCAGGCTACGTGGACACCGTCGCTAAGCGTAAATCCAGGTACATATTCGGCGACAGTCACAGTCAATGATAGCACTGTTTCCGACCAACAATCGTTTGACATCGTTGTGCTTGATCGCGCGGTCATGCCAACCTTCGTTAGCTTCGATCGTGATCCATACAACGAACAAATGGCGCCGAGCGCTCATACAACCTGGGACGCTGGCTACACCGTGTGCTCTCCACAGCAAGGCAATCCACTGCCGGCAAGTTGTTCGCGTTCGCAATCTAGTGAATACGGAGCGAACAGAACGCCCGGTCCGAAAAACACTCACAGGTTTAGAGTAACTATTGATGACGCGGATGATGTTTCGATTCAGGCACGGCCATCACCAGGGCGAGGCGAAATTGTCATTGACGGACCTTTTTCTGTTTCGGGGCAGCCTGATCAATATGAATTCCAAGTGACCTTTAAAGGTGAAGACAACGTCAGTTTTCCACGCCCATCATCATTTGCAGCTGAAATCACCGCTGAGAACGAAGTTTTGTTGAGCGACGGTACACTGGATACGCGCACTGCGAAAAAAACGGTAAACCTCTGGACGGCTGAAGCCTGGTTTGATGAGTCGCAACCACCACCTGCGAATGACTATCACTCAGTCGTACCGCCGGTCTCGCCAGACCAAGTTGTAGTGCCGCAGCTGATCTCCAACGGAGTTCTCCGAGCAGAAATCGACCCGACATGGTTCGGTCCCGGCGTCGATCCTGAATATTCGATCGTCGCTACAGGAGTAGGGTCCGTCTCCTACGACTCTAACCTCGACAAATTTGTATACACGGTCTCGGCAGAGAATTTTCAATCAGACTCGTTTACTTTCAATGTCACGACTGAAGTTGTTGGTGTTTATCGCGGACCGAACGGTGTGTGCAATGTAAACCAGTGCGATGATGTCGTTCTTGTAAATGGCAAGCCCGCGTGGAACTCAGTGTCGACGCCGCATACGCCACTTGAATACTCGAATGGTGCGGTCGTCTATGTCTATGACCACGAAGTGACATCAAACGACGCTAAAGTTATCGTCGTTAACCCGGTTTCGGCAACTGCCACGATTGCCACTCCCGATGTGCAACGAGAAACTCGTGACGACTGCAGCTGTGTCTGCAGTTGTGGCAACACGCCTATCGTCAAGGTCGGAACATCGACGGGGCAAGCAGCAACTTCGATCGATATCGGTACGCCCAACGATCCACTGCGCATTGTGAAATCAAAAGTAGCAGCCGATACAGCACCATATGTTCTGGAAGTCCAAATCAAGACTGATCCATATCTTGCCGAGCTTAGCGCCACGACTTCACTCGATCTCCAAATCGAAATCGATGGGAACACAGTCAATCTCAATAATATTGGTACATCCGGGTTGATGCCCGGTGAACACTACACGTATTACGCCGAGCTTGATGCGTCAGCCGTTGCGACTGGCTACCGAGATGTGTCGGTCACAGCAACTCAGAAGTTTCTTACGGATCCATCGGTTGTTACCCTCTCTTCCAGTCCTTTGCTTACGTTGCATGACGACGCGACTGCGTTTGGCAACGGCTGGTCCATTGATGAGTTTGAGTACCTGGTGGATGCGGGAGGATCGTTCGCATGGGTCCTTGGCAACGGAGATGTGTATTTCTTACCGAAAAACGGTACTCGCGCTCGTTTTGATCGATCTGTGACCGTTGTCGATAACATTGGCGTGAATGAAATCACTCTGCGTGATAAGTTTGGAAATCTAACGACGTTCGAACCGTGGACCGAGATTGGGCCGTCTGTTTGGCGGTCCATCTGGGTTTTGTGTGGGTTTGCTAGAATTCTCCGAGAAGGAGAACCGCCATGCAAGAGAAGGAATTTTACGAACAGATATTGGGCCTCTCGAGTCCTTGGTTCGTTGCCGAGGTGAAGCTGGACACGGCTTCGGAACGCGTTGATGTGTACGTGAAGCATCCTCCGAAGACAAAGTTCTGCTGCCCGGAATGCAAGCAAGAATTGGCTTGCTACGACCACACGCAGGAGCGGACTTGGCGTCACTTGGACACGATGCAGTTCAAAACGTATTTGCATGCTTCCATTCCGCGAGTGCAGTGTCCGGAGCATGGAGTCAAGCAAGTCGATGTTCCGTGGGCCGAAGGCAGCAGTCGATTCACACTTCTGTTTGAACGATTCGCAATCGACGTTTTGCGTTCGACGCAAACGGTGTCGGGAGCGCAGGTCATCTTGAGCACGAGCTGGGACCAGACTTGGAACATTCTCTGTCGTGCAGTAGATCGAGGTCAGGCGAGAAAGCAGGCACGGCCGATACGCCGAATCGGCATTGACGAGAAGTCATTTGCTAAGGGGCAAAGCTACTTCACGCTGTTGTATGACTTGGATCGCAGCGCGGTTGAAGCCATCAGCGAAGGTTGCGACACGAGTGCCGCTGACGCTTGTTTTTCCGAGTTATCGCAGGATCAAATCAATTCTGTCGAGGCGATCGCCATGGACATGAGTGCGGCGTTTGTGAAGAGCGCGTGCGCTAACATTCCACTTGCAGAAGAGAAGATCGTGCATGATCGATTTCATGTGATGAAGCTCGCGACAGAAGCAGTTGACAAAGTCCGTCGCGAAGAACATCGCGATCTGAAGAAAGAAGACGACACACGATTAACCGGCACGAAGTACTTGTGGCTGAAGAGCCAAGAAAACCTAACCGACAAGCAAATGTCACGGCTCGATGAAGTGTTTACACACCAACTACGCACTGGAAAGGCCTGGGCTTACAAGGAAATGCTCCGAGACCTTTGGCATCACGACACCGCAGCTGAGGCAACGAACTACTTTAGTCAATGGTACCGCAGCGTCATCCACACCAAACTGGAGCCCATGAAGAAAGTCGCTCGAACGATCAAGGAACGACTCGTCAACGTCGTCAGCTACTGCACGCTCGGAATCACAAACGCAGTCGCCGAGGGAATCAACAGCAAAATACAGGCCATCAAAAGAAGAGTCGGCGGTTACCGAAACAAAGACAACTTCAAAAAAGCAATCTTCTTCTACTGCGGTGGACTAGATCTGTACCCACAATAAACCCAGATGGACC
>JAGQPC010000145.1 GCA_020426925.1 Planctomycetales bacterium
GTTGCCAAATTGCGAACGGTAAACATGTTGTGGCTTCTCCATCTGAAAGCGACTTTCGAGGCATTGCCCGAAAAGGCGGATCCCGGCTTCAGTTTCCACGCTGTGCCAAATTGACGATCCTTAAGCATACGTCATTCCGGGTAACTCATTCATGAGCTCTTGGCCATCGAGCGTGAAACAAATGTTGTCTACAATGGACAAGTGCGAGAATTGCTCGTTGATAGAGTCTTCAACAGACAACACGCTACGCCGACGAATCAAGCAATGAAACCATTGGCATCGACCGAAATCCAGACAATTCTTTCGGACCTAGCAGATGGAGCACGTCGACTCGTCCAACTGTCGATCGGGGAGCGTCGCCAGTTGCTACACAAGTGTATCGAGCGAATTGGACGATCATCGACTGAACGTTGGCTGGAAGCCGCCTGGCAAGCAAAGCAGATCCCACCGGGTGACGGAGCACGTGCCGAGGACATCACGACGGGCCCGTTCCCAACCATTCGATATATTCGGCTTATGGACAAGACGCTCGATGACATCGAGCGGCACGGGACTCCTCAGCTGCCTGGAACGCCCTGCAAGTCGAACGGACGCGTGCACGTGCCTGTGTTCCCAACTCCGCATCTGTTTGATCGTTTGTTGTTTGGGCCGATCAAAGCCCACGTTCGGATGCCGCGAGGAGTTGAACGCGACGGGTTGTTTGGCACTACGATTCGTCGAGTCACCGAAACGGCTGGTGACGCTCCTTCGGTCGCCCTGGTCTTGGGGGCCGGCAACGTTTCGTCGATTCCGATTACGGACGCATTCACGAAGATCTTCCAAGAAAACCAAGCCGTTGTCTTGAAGATGAATCCGGTGAACGCGTACGTTGGTCCGGTGTTCGAGGAAATATTTCAGCCGTTGACTGCGGCAGGCTTCCTGCGTGTCGTCTATGGAGATGCTGAACTTGGAGCGAACCTGATTGCCGCGCCTGAAGTTGGTCGTGTTCACATTACGGGATCGGATCGCACCCACGATGCCATCGTTTGGGGAGCAACTGAAGATGAACGTATGGAACGAAAGCAAGACAACTCACCGCTGTTGCACAAGCCAATCACTAGTGAACTCGGTAACGTCAGTCCATGGATAATCGTACCTGGCAGTTACTCTAATCGGCAGCTCCGTTTCCAAGCCGAGAACATCGCTGCGTCCATCACCAACAACGCTTCGTTCAATTGCATCGCGACGAAAATGTTGATCACGCAAAAAGACTGGCCGCAACGAGAGTTGTTTGTCGGCATGATCGACGAGATCCTCGCCAAGATTCCTCGACGGTATGCATACTACCCCGGATCGGCCGATCGATTTGTTCGCTTTGCTGAAAAACAACCAGACGATTCGGAACGACTGCCTTGGACTCTTCGACGCGATGTGAAGATTGAAAGCGAACCGCGATTGTTCGAAGAAGAATCCTTCGTGTGCGTTTGCGGCGAGACAACAATTGCTAGTGATTCTGCCGATGAGTTTCTCAGCAACGCGATCGATTTCGTCAATCAGAAAATGTGGGGAACGTTGTCGGCTGCATTGACTGTTCCGGACAGCTTGCGAAAGTCATCTTCGCTCGACCAGGCGATCGATCGACTTAACTACGGAGTCGTTGGAGTGAATCAGTGGCCAGGCGTCGTGTTCGCGCTGATGTCGACGCCGTGGGGCGCGTTTCCCGGTTCAACGCTTCAAGATATCCAAAGTGGCATCGGCACGGTGCACAACACTTATCTGCTCGACAGTCCCGAAAAAACAGTGATTTCGTCGCCGCTGACGATCTTTCCAAAGCCGGTTTGGTTCTCTACGCACAAACGCCCCGTGCCAGTCGCTCATCATCTATTGCGGCTGTATCTGAACCCAGGCGTATTGCGTCTTCCACCAATACTTCTGAATGCAGCAGTCGGGTAGTTGCACCGCTGCGGCCGCGGAACGCCAATTGCCGCGTAGCGGGCTGGCGCCGAAAGCGAATCTAGGTGTAACTCGCAGTGGATCTTGCTAAAGATCCGTCCGTCAGGAAGTTTAGCAACTTCCACTACCTGGAGATCAAGCTGACACAGACTTTGAGTTAGCTTTTGCGTTGCAAGTATGCCATCAGGTCTCGGATCTCGTTTTCACTCAGTGGTTCTAACAGCCCTTGAGGCATGATCGACACATCCGAACTCTTTCTGTTCGCGATGTCGGCCGCGGGAAACACTAGTCGTTCATTGACCGTTTGGACGGCAATGGTCTGTTCGTCCTCGGATTCGATTAATCCAGTAATGACTCTACCGTCTTGTGTTTCCAAGATTTCCATTTGGTAATCCTTGGCGAGCGTGGCGTTCGGATCGATGATATTTTCCAGCATGTAGTCGAGATTCGTTCGCTGCGATCCGGTGATGTCTGGTCCGATCTTTCCGCCTTCACCAAATAGCTGATGGCATGTGGCACATTGTTTCTTGAACAGTTGTTCGCCCCGAGCCAGGTCCGCACTGGCAATGGTTTCAGGAGACAGCCATTTCTTGATCGAGGCAATCTGTTTCGATTTGTCGCGCGGCGTCTCACGCACATTTCCCCACTGAGCCGCAAGTGTGGTATTCAATGTTTCGTTGCCCAGTGCTCGGATTTGTCGCGCCGTGTACGCTGTGAGGTCGCTTGGGGCGATAAGTTTAGCTTCGATTGAATTCAGTAACGCCATCGCCCAAGATTCGCGTGAGGCGAGTGTCAATTGGGCGACCTGTTGATCACCGTCGCTCATCGCATCGTACTCGGTCAGAATCGCTGTTGCGGTTTGCGGTGAGTCATACGCTGCCAACCCGCGGAGAACGGAAGGGCGCACGGAGGCATCTTTGATTAATCGAATCAGATCCGCGTCTAAACCTGCGACTCGTTGCCCGACAAGTGCGTCAATCGCGCGGCTGCGGTCAGCGGCTGAGTGCGTCTCGTCGTTTGCGATCTTCTGCAATCTCTGCAATGCGATTTGGTCATTGAAGACAATAGCCAGCCGGATAGCCTGATCTTGGATAGTCGCATCGTTGCGTTCCATCAATCGATCAAACGCTTCGTGCCAACTTGTGGGCATCGGCAACCGGCGTCTTCCTTCTACGCCTTCCAGAATGCCTGTCAGCAGATCACTCACGATGTCACCGTGAGTTGTCTTCGCGAGATGCTGAGCGAGCAACTCCAAGCCTTCCGCTGCACGAGTGGAAGACGCGATGCGACGCGCAGCGTTGATTCGAACTCGAGGAATCGAAGCAGTTGCGGCAAGGTTGGCGAAACGCTGCAAGTCAGCATTCACCAACGACTCGCAACCGTACCAAATCATCAGCGGTAGATTTGGGTCCGTTCGGTCGTCGCTTCGACTCGCCAGCGCGGTCGCCAATTCCCAGCGGTCGGAAAACTCGAACCGCTGCAGTGCGCTCGCCAAGCTCAATCTAACGAGAGATGAACTTCCGCTGGAGGCCATTTCGACGAATCGCCTCATGGTGTTTGCCGACGGTTCACGATCTTCGCACAATAAAGTGACCGCCCATGAACGAATGTCATCGTTGTCGTGCGACAAAGCATTGACGAGAAATTCTTCGTCAGCTCCGCCCGTGACACGTAGTGCCCACATGGCTCGCAGCTTTCGAGGAATCGAAGTGTCGTACGTAAATATTTCGCGCAAGCGTCGGTTCGGCGCGGACATGTCGGCGCCAGCGGCAGCTCGTTCGTGGAGCAACCGTCTGGCGTGTCGCACGTACCAATCATTCTTGTGAAGTTGTAGTTCGACGAGTTCACTGTTGGACAGCGATTTCAAATCGACGCGAGCGTGTCGCGTTTCGCCGTACGTAATGCGGTAGATGCGGCCGGTATGCTTTCGCGTGTTGACAACGCTATGACACTCGCCCGTATCGGACCAGTCGCTCACGTAGACTTCACCCGCAGGACCATAAGCCAACGTGACACCCATGAACCAGGGATCCTTTGACCGAAGCAGATCTGCCCCATGCGAGGCGACATAGCCAGATCCGTTTCGTCGCAGAATGTCGTTATTGATTCGTCGGCCGTGAATATTGTTGGTGAACAACGTGTTGCGATATTTCTCGGGAAAGTTGTCGCCCAAATAAATCATCGTTCCACAATGAGCGTGCCCGCCGCCCGCAGCGTCTTCCTCCGACGAATCAAGTCCGCTGCGTACGTTACTGAGACCAGTAAAATGTAGGTGGTCTGCGATTGTATCGATGCGTTGGTATGCGTGCTGGCTGCTCTTGCGGCCTCGCCACGGTTCGTAGTGCGCGCCTTGAATCACTTGGAACAAGTGCGGATTGACGCAGTTGCAAACGAACGAGTGCCCGAAGTCATTCCAATCGATTCCCCAAGGGTTCGTCGTGCCATCGGCGTAAGGTTCCCACACGTGGCGGACCGGATGATATCGATAGACGCCACCATCAAATCGAACGCGATCCGCGTTGGGCGTACCGGGCTTACCGATCATCGACCAGTTCGTGCGACCGTGCGTGCCGTAGAGCCAACCGTCGGGCCCCCACGCGAAACCGTTGGCCAAATTGTGAGCGTTAGCGTGATTTCCAAATCCATCGAGCACAACCTCCGGCTTGCCATCGGGCCGATCGTCGCCATCGCGGTCGGCAATGAAATAGAAGTATGGCGGAGACATCACCCAGACGCCGCCAAATCCGACTTCGATACCTGTTACATAGTTCAAGCCATCATAGAAAACAGTCCGCTTGTCGTGCTGCCCATCGCCATCACTGTCTTCCACAATGATGATTCGATCGCCGGAGCCCGTGCCATGATTCGGGTAGTTGTATGCTTCGGCGACCCAAATCCGACCGCGGTCGTCCAGGCAAAATACGATCGGTTGCTTAACGTCCGGCTCGCCAGCGAACAGCGTGACATTGAATCCTGGAGGCACTTGAAAAGTGCGTGCTGCCTCCAACGGTGGCAACGGAGCTTCAGTTACTTCCTCGGCACGCAAAACCGTGACTACGCAACCGACGATTAGGCACCGTAATACGATAGATCTCATTTTTCACTCCACGTCGCCAATTTAGTCTCAGCGTTTAGGTAATGTCCGGCCATGGCGTATGAACAACGCGAAGCTCTACGGTTCGAACAGATCGTGTTTTGGCCATTGCTTGACGTTGTCAATCGCGTTCTCCAAGTCCGGCAAGACAGCGCCGACAACGCGAGACTCTTTAGCGGTGACTCGCGTGTTGAAGAGCAACGCCACGTTCCGGCCATCTGGGCGACGAATCAGAATCGTGTTTGTTCCCGGTAGCGACCCGCTGTGCGATAGCCTCAATCGGCCGTTATCATCTCGTGTCACAGACCAGCCGAGCCCGTAGTAGTTTGATTTCGGAGTGCCGTCCTCTGTATGTCCGGCCAGTCCTTCCGGCCGCTTTGTCATTTCGGAAATGCTTTCGGCCGATAAGATTGAGTCTTCTGGCGAATCAAGATTGCTTGCAAATCGAACAAGATCGCTGGCAGATGCGAGCCATGCGCCGTGCGAATCCATCGCTTCAAGATGCCACGCACCGTACGGTTGCGGAACTGAAGAGCCCAGATCCTCCGCGAAAACGGAACTGCCGAGACGAGGGTCGTAGTAGCGGACTTCGTTTTCTTTACGTCCGTCTAGTCGCGTTGCTCCGATGCACATCGCCGACACACCGATCGGTGAAAGGACGTCGTGCTTGACGTACTCTTCGTACGGTTTTCCAGTAACTGTTTCGATCACTCTGCCGAGAAGACTATATCCATAATTTGAGTAGGCATACCGCTGTCCAGGGGCAAAGTCGAGCGGCTTGCCCAGCATTACGCGGATGATCGTTTCGGGACTGGCTGGCGGAACAACGCCCAGCAATTGCGAAAACTCGGTTGACATGAACATTGCATCAAACGACTGGTCGCGATCCCAGCCTCCTCGATGCTGCAACAGATCCCGAATCGTGATGTCGTTTTGGCGCTCGTCGGATTTCGCGTCGCCTTCCAGGTAGGGATCGTATTTGATGATGTCGAGAACTTTGTCGTCGAGTGACAGTTTCGCTTGATCGACAAGACGCAAGATCGCCGCCGCCGTGATGGGCTTCGAAATACTTGCAATGCGAAACAGACTCTGCGGCGTTACAGGCTCTCGCCGTCCGACATCGGCGTAACCGAAGCCTCGAGCGTAGACCAACCGACTGCCGTCGGTGATTGCCAGCGATGCACCGGGGATTCGGTGGGTTTTTAAGAAGTTCGCGAGTACCGCATCGACATCGCCGAATTCGGGTTGGCGTTCACCGGTCGTTATCGAATGTGATGCTTTGGACTCGTCAAAGCCAGGCCCGCGAAGCACACGTCCGGGCCGAGCCCCCGTGAGCCTTCCGTCGGCCAGAACTTGTTGGCCATTGACGATCACGTGTTTTATACCAACCGACTCGGCATGCGGATTCTTGAAGTCGGCCTTGTCAGACAGCTCGTCGTAGTCAAACACGATGACATCGGCCGCCAGTCCTTCGGCAATGCGGCCTCGATCGTAAACCATCACGCTGTTGGCAGCGGTCGCGCTTGCCTGAGCGATCGCTCGTTCCAGCGAAATCGCGCCGAGGTCTCGGACATATTTCGACAGCATTCGAGGAAACGAACCAAACGAACGAGGATGCGATGCACTGAGATTTCCACCCGCCGGTCCAACGTCCGTGCAAAACGAAACAAAGTCCTGCTGCATCGCCAGAATCTTGTTCGAATCGCTCATCGTTTCCGGCAACGCGAACGCTCCCGCCGTGCAAAGTCCAAAAAATGTATCCCAAGCATCTTCGCCTGTGGCCATCGCGATCGCGGCGACCGACTGACCTGCATGATCACGATAACGAGGTTCATTTGTTTGCCCGACGACAATCCGATTCCAATCGGATCCAGCGTGTCGGAACCAGTTCTCCCATCCTGATGTCGATTCAATCTCGCGTCTTACTTCAGCACGCAAGTCGGCGTCTGTCTTCAAGAGGCCCAGAAACTTGGCGCGTCCATCGCCAAAGTGCCGGGGATGCATGAGTGCATC
>JAGQPC010000146.1 GCA_020426925.1 Planctomycetales bacterium
ATACGGCTTTGACGTTGCCACGATCGATGGACATGACTTTGACGCAATCTCGGAAGCATTGGAAAACGCAAAGTCCAACGATAACGGCAAGCCAAAGCTCATTGTCGCCAAAACGCAAATCGGCCGTGGCATTCCCGAAGTTGCCGGTACTTCTAAAGGGCACGGCGAAGGCGGAGCAAAGTTCGCCGAATCGGCTCGTGCCGGTTTGGGACTTCCAGCCGACGAACTATTCTACGTTTCCGACGACGTGAAACAGGCGTTCGCAAGTCAAACAGAACAGCAAGCCCAAGACTATCAAAACTGGGCGGAAACGTTCGACGCATGGAAAGTAGCAAACCCTGAACTGGCTGCGGCATTAAAATCTGGCGTTGAAAAAGAAGTCCCCGCCGACCTGATCACGAAGATTCCTGAATTTGCGAGCGATTACGCCGACGCCACTCGCGGCTCCGGTGGTGTCGTCCTGCAGTCGGTTTGCAAAGAAATGCCAACGCTATTCTCGGGCAGCGCCGACTTGTATGGTTCGACAAAGAACTACATCAAAGACGCTGGCGACTTTGGGCGAGATAACTACGCAGGACGAAACGTCTGGTTCGGTATTCGCGAGCACGCCATGGGTGCTGTACTGAACGGTTTCGCTTATGACGGAATCTTTCGAGCGTCCGGAGCAACCTTTGCCGTCTTCGCAGATTACCTTCGACCGTCCATTCGCTTGGCTGCACTCGCAAATCTGCCAGTAACATACATCTTCACACACGATTCGATCGGCGTAGGCGAAGACGGTCCAACACATCAGCCAGTGGAAACGTGCAGCGGCTTGCGAGTCATTCCGAACTTGGACGTCATTCGTCCCGCTGATCCGGAAGAAGTCGCAGGTTCGTACGTGGCTGCTATGGAGCGAACGGACGGCCCGACGCTGTTGCTGCTGACGAGGCAAAAAGTGCCTTTGCTGAACGACATTCCCGTCCAGACTCGTCGCGAAGGAACGCTCAAAGGCGGCTACATCGCCGTCAAAGAAACGGCAGATCTGGAAACGATTCTCATTTCCACGGGAAGCGAGCTGCAGCACGCAATTGACGCTGCGAAGGAACTTGGTCCATCAACTCGAGTCGTATCAATGCCGTGCATGGAACGATTCGACCGACAGTCAGAAGAATACCGTTCCGAAGTGTTACCCAAGAGTTGCACTAACCGAGTTGCGATCGAAGCTGGCGTGTCCGGCCTTTGGTGGAAGTACGTTGGTACCGAAGGCAAAGTCATTGGCATCGATCGGTTCGGAATCAGTGCTCCAGGAGACACCGTCATGAGCGAACTCGGCATGACGGCAAGCAACGTCGTCGCCACTGCGAAGAGCTAAGCTCACTCGAAACACTTATTATTTTTGCATGTCAATGTAGTCATTTCGCTTCGTCGAGATGATTGAGAAAACAGACCGGTCGGGGGCAAAACCCCGACCATTTGTTTGCGCGAACACGGAGCGTTGCATGCCAAACTCATTGATGATCGGCACCGGTGAATACACAACAGGATACGTGCACGGCCAAGCGGCCACGTCGGACAAGAAAGTTGGAGTCGTCGCGCTCACGATGTTCGATCTGCGTCGCCAAGGGAAGCTCGATCGCTTGCTGATGGCAGGGACGAACGGACAAAAGTTCCCTGGAATTCGCCAGCATTTCCGACAAAACGTTGCAGAAGTCTATCGCGACATGGACGTGCGGTTTGACAGTTTTCCGGCCGACGACGTCGCACGAGATCCGTCGGCATACTTAGCGGCGTTAGACGAGCTATCGCCTGGCGACGTTGTCGCGGTTTTCACTCCAGACGACACGCATTTCGAAATCGCACTCGCGGCCATTCAGCGACGCTGTCACGTTCTGATTGCTAAACCAATCGTTAAGTCGCTTGCCGAGCACCAAACGCTCATGCATGCCGCGGCTGAAAATGGCTGCCTGGTTGCAATGGAAGTTCATAAACGCTGGGATCCGATCTACCGCGACGCAAAGGATCGAATTGCCGGTTTCGGAGAATTCAGCTTCTTCAATTCGTACATGAGCCAACCCAAAACGCAACTCGACACATTTCGAGCGTGGGCGGGCAAGTCCAGCGACATCAGTTACTATCTGAACGCACATCACATCGACTTCAACGCGTGGGCCGTTGCAGGAACCGCGCGCCCGGTTCGAGTTTACGCATCCGCGGCAACGGGTGTCGCCACGAGTCGTGATATCCAGACGGAAGACACAATTACGCTCACGGTCACTTGGGAAAACATTCCCACACGCAACTTGGCAACCGCGATCTACACTTCATCGTGGATCGCTCCGCGAAGTGACGTCCATTCACAGCAACGTTTTTTCTACATGGGACACGATGGTGAAATCTCGATCGATCAAGCTCATCGAGGCTACTCCATCGCGACAGACCAAAGCGGTTTCGCGTCGCCGAATCCTTTGTTCATGAAATACACACCGGACTCAACCGGCGCATTCAGCGGACAGTCTGGATACGGATATCAAAGCATCGCCGATTTTGTAGCAGCGGCCGCTTCTATTCAATCGGGAACATCGACGCCAAGCGACTACCGAAGCAGCCTCGCAACAATCGAGGACACAATTGTAACGACAGCGATTCTCGAAGCTGGCCGAATGAGTCTGGATGAACAAAAACCGCTCGACATCGCCTACGACAGCGACGGGCAAATCACGTCGCTATCGAAGTGATCAGTTTTCATTCACGCACGCCCTTGGTCTGGTGCCGCAAGGCCAAAATTCCTGTGACTTGGACTCCGTTCGTCGACCTCTCATACGATCAGCGCGGCTTCGACGGTGACACCGGGACCGAATGCCAGCATGACGCAAGGCATGACTTGCTCTTGTCGCTGCAACAGCCGCTGCAATATGAACAAGACGGTCGCTGACGACATGTTGCCATGGTCCGCCAAAACTTGATACGACTCGCGCAACTTATCCTCGCCAAAGCTTAACGCGTGCTCAACCGCTCTCAGAATACGAGGCCCGCCCGGATGGACGGCCCATGACCCGACGTCGGCGATATCTAGGTCGTGTTTGTTTAGCCATTGATTCAACCACGGTGCGAGGGACGATTTGATTGCCTCCGGAACGTGCGTCGACAAAGACATTTCGAAACCGTTGTCTCGAACGTGCCACGCCATCAATTCCTCCGTGCCTTCAACGAGCATGGATGCTGCGGACTGGACAGTCGGCCCAGTTCCCTGACACGGATCAAAAGATCCAACAATGGCCGCTGCACCATCGGCGAACAAAGAGTTGGACACGATCCGATCGGGATGCCATCCGTACTGTTGATGCAGCGTGCAAAGTTCGACGGCGCACATCAGGACTCGTGCACTAGGGTCCGCGTCGGCAAAGGCCTTCGCCACTCGCAGTCCGTTGATTGCTCCGTGGCATCCCATGAAACCTACATTCGTTCGTTGAACAGAAGGACTCAGGCCGCACTCCCGCACAAGTGAATGCTCAACTCCCGGAGCCGCAAATCCCGTACACGACACGGTGATCAGGTGAGTGATCTCGTCCGGCCTCCAAGGACTTGAAAACAAGGCACGCTCGGCTGCTTCAGCGGCGAGTGCCGGAGCATACCGTTCGTAAAGCTGCATCCGCTGCGCTGTCGTAGGACCGCAATCGTCGGCGTGCTGAGCGGGTTCAAAAAACGATTGAGTGACGCATTCAGAAGCGACTTCGGCCACTGCCTTCGCGGTTGTTGTTTCAGCGCGATATGTGTTTGTGGCTGCTGGCTCGACTGGAGTTAGTAGCACGCTATGTCGGTGATTCACGCCAGACCGTCTGTATAATTCGGGCAGCAGGCGTCGATGGCGGTCTGTCTCGCAGCAAATCGATTCGGCAATCGAAGCTGCCTGCGGTTGTTCGATGCGATACTTTGGCGTGGCTGTCGCGAGCGATTGAATAGAGAAAGTCATGATGTGGTCGCTTGTAGTTCCAGGGCAGGCGAATCGAGCGAGGCAATGATTCTGTTAGCAAGAAAAGGGAATGTAGATGCCGCATAAATTGCGACGCTGACGGCAGTGGGATGTCGAAGCAGAACTGCCAGACGGCGACACCACTTTTGTCGTCGCGCCACAAGCTGACGCCACTCTCGCTTCCAAATCTGTTCGGCCGTCATTTGATTAACGTGGGCGCCGCTTGCGGCGCAGTCGCCAACAGCCACGCCTCCTGCTAACGCCCATGCAATGCCCTCGCCTGTAAACGGTTCCACGTATCCGGCCGCGTCGCCAACTACTAAGATTCCTTGGCTGGCGACCGTGTTGGTCGAACGACTAAGCTGAATCGTTCCCTTCCAAGTGTGATCGGCCGCGCCGAAGTCTGCGAAACCGGCTCGTTGAAGGATGTCCGCAACAACAACGCCGGGATGACCGACGTCTCGCAATCGTGTCACGTCGAGGCATGCAGCGACATTCAATCGATTGTGACTGATCCGAACCATGCCAACGTAGCCATCTCTGCCGACTGCCATGCCGATGGAACCTTCACGCAGCACGTTCGCACCGTGTTCGACGATCGTTCCGACGCCGATGCGAGAACTTCGGGCAACCTTATCGTGGAAGTCCGGAAGTCGCTGCAAGCTTGGGTGTCCAAGTCCGTCGGCGGCAATGACGATCTGGCATCGAACCGTGCGCGAATGCGGTTTAGTACAATCGGAATGATTCTCGATAAGCTTGACGGAACGTTGATTCGCACCACGGTCGCCTGCGGGATGTTCCGTCGGCAGTATTTGCGCCATCGTATCCGAAACAAACGTGGCTCCTTCAGAAACAGCTGCCTCGACCAGTGCGTCGTCTAACGTTGCACGCGAGACTGCAAACCCACGCGACAGTGGCAGCGACGCATGCCCGCTCGGGCACCGCAACTGAATGCGATCAAACGGGATGCCTCGGCAATTGTGGACAACGTGTCCAAGTCCAACCTGGTCCAGCAAAGTCAAAGCACGGCGATTCACGCATGCTCCGCAGACCTTTTCACGAGGGAACGTTTTGCGATCGACGATCAGAGTTTTCAACCCTCGCATCGCAGCCTGTCGTGCGGCCATCGTGCCAGCAGGACCAGCGCCGATTACGACACAATCCCAATCATCGTCGAGATTTTGGATTCCGATTCGTTTTTTAGGTTCGCTCACTGCTTCTTCCATGTCAGTAAGAACCGTTGCGGCCAATGGTGCGTCAACCGCGCCTTGCCCAAGCCAACGTCTTCAGCCAGCTCGCGCACTTCCGCGTCGGACCAAGCCGCTCGCACGGAAAGTGGCCCATCCGTGTGCACGATAGGAGATCGAGTCAGCAGGCGGCAGCCGACGACCGCGAACGTGTAGCCGAGACGAGTTCGGCGAAGATCGTTAACCAGCACGCTGTGCCGACACGCGGCAGCCATGTGACTCAGCAGTCGTTTGGCATCTGCTTCATCCAGGTGGTGGAGAAATAGCGAACACATCACGACGTCGTAGTTTTCAGGAAGTGGATCTTTAATCGCGTCAGCAACGAAAAAGTGACTGCCAGAGATTTCGTTCTGCTGTGTGTACTCGTGCGCGTAGTCGACAGCGCGGGGGCTGATATCACAGCCGTGGAGTTCAATGTCCAGGTCAGCTCTTGCGGCTCGCTTTGCTAATTCGACAACCAAATCGCCGCCCCCACACGCGACATCGAGGACTCGCAGTCGCCGCCCAACGACTTCACGCGAAGCACTTTTTAGATGCGACCAAACAGCTGCTGAACTGCGGCTTATCACGTTGATCCGTCGCAGCCCACGTAACGCCGCATGATGGAGTTCCGAGTCCAAATCGGGATCATCCATCAGCTCCGGCAATCGACAGCGATGCCTCAAGTCGATTCGCGTGGCATTTACAGTCTTCTTAAGCTGTGGCGAGGGCTGGGCCTTGGTCAGTAAATCCATAGATGATTCTTCGCTTGATTCCGTGCGATTGCAAATACGGCTAATGCTGCCCAGCAGATCGCGTCGCCGTGTCTTGATGATACATGGGAGAGGCCAATCCGTCTGTAAGTTGTGGTCCATTAGCGAGTCGTTTTTCAGATTCCTTTGCGTCGACCGGCACCGAAACGGTAGCATCAATGAACAGTCGCCCGGCGGGACCGAGCAACAATGCAGGCAGCACGACAAGGTCGCCAATGATGGCAATCACCAACAAGACAAGCATCATCCACGCAAACCTGGACGTAGGAACGAAGTCTGCAAACGCGAATGTCATCAAGCCGAGGCCACAAATCAACGTTGTCTGCAACATCGCCTTTCCGCAATGTTGGCAAGCGAACAGCACCGCATCATGGCGAGTTGCACCAGCATTGGCCTGACGCCGAAAAAACGTCAAGAAGTGCAGCGTATCGTCGACTGCGATCCCTAACGCGACACTCGCTGTCATTACAGATCCGATATCGATTGCGAATTGGCGCCATCCAAGGACACCGAATAGCAGGAGCGTCGGAAAAACGTTCGGAATCATGGCGATCAGCCCGGCTGCAATTCCAGCCTGAACCAGCGTCATTACGATCGCGATCACGACGAACGCTGTCACAAAGCTGGCGAACAAATCTTCCAACAGTTGCCGTTGAATCTCGTGGACTAGTGGCATAATTCCCGTGAGCTGAACCTGGACGCCATCATATGCTGTGCCGTCTACTCTTAGTAGTGGCTCAACCTGAGCGCGAATCTCGGACAAGAACAAGCCAAAGTCGACATCGTCAAGCGCGCTTGCAAAGCCGGTCACGCGAAAGCTCTCTGCTTCGTCGGTGACGAGATACCTTGCATCCATAAGCGACGATTTGGCAGCCCGTGCCCATTCGCTCATCGCGATTTGCTGAACGCGAGGATCTGTGTTCGGCATGCGCGGAACCGGAGGCAGAAAGCTCACTGCGGACGTCGTCGCATCGATCTTGGGATGATCTTGCAGCGTCTGTTCGACACGGGAAACAAGACGAAGCCGCTCTTGAAACGACAGTTGGCATTGATCGTCGCAATTCACGATGACTTCAACAGGCACCAGCGGTCCAATGTGCGACTCCAGCCAGCGATAGTCAGCCAAAAGGCGCGAATCGGATCCAAACAGAGTCTCGATCTGAACTGACGTTTGCAGTTGTGTCGTCCCAACGACCGCAGCAATCATTCCGACTAATGCCGTTGAGGTGATGATGATGTGACGCTTCGCAATCCATTGCACGATTGCATCCCAACCACCCCATCTCGACGCTGTATCACCACGACTTGGGGTCCGCACAGGCCAAATGAGCAAGATGCCCGGGATGACGCTGAGTAGAACCGCCAGCGTTACGCTCACACCGACGGCTGCGTACGCACCAAAGGCTCGAACGGGAACTAGGTGGCTGACCATCAGCGACCCAAGTCCAATTGCTGTTGTCGCCGACGAGAGCGAACACGGCAGCCAGCCCAAGCGAAATGCACGTACCGCTGCGCCGTCAAGGCCCTCTCGACGTGCTTCATCAAAGTAGTAGTTCGCGAGATGCACGCCACCCGCAACCGCCAGCACTTGGATCAGCGGCGGCATCACGATCAGCAGCGCTGACATCGTGTCTCCACACCAGGAGATGATTGCGAGAGTTGCTGCTTGGCACAGCAGCGATGCGCCGAAGACCAACAACGCCATTGGAATGGAGTCGAGACAAATCCAGCAAAGGCCCAACACGACTAAACTCGACAGAGGCGCGAATCGGTCGAGCGCGTTCTTGCTTGCATGGTCGACTGTCATCCCATCCATAACTGGACCGGCCATGTGGATGTCAGCGGGCTGAACTTCGCAGAACTTTTCGACAGCCAACTGCAACCGAGGCACGATCAACGATCGTTTTGCCAAACCCGCAGCATTGAATGCGACAACGACACAAGTTTGATTTTCATCGTTTCCGACCAGCGTGCCTCGCAGACGAGCAATCGCTGTGTCGCGTGACAGCAAGACTGGCGGGCTCGTGAGTTTTCCAATTTCTTCGCGGCCACAGGTGACTCGCTCGAACCACGGTCGCTGTTGATCGTCGTGAAATGCTGGTGCTGTTCGCAAAGATTTGAGCAATTCGTCAAGTTGCGAGTTTTCGACAGTACAGCCTGGCCAGCTCATGACCACGACGTCGCCGGTGCCGAAGCGTTTTCGAAATGCCTCGTATTCAGCCTTCGCAGGGAACGCGTCGGAAACCCAATCGACGGGTGAGTTGGCATTTGTCTGCATTGCACGGATGGCTCCCTGTGCAATGAAGGGACTGGCGACCGCGACGTAGAAAAGCAAGATATGGAGACGCTTGCGATGCACGATGGCATCTGTCGCCGTACCTTGCTTGGATTCCGCGGTCATTAGTTTGCCCGTCGCAGCCCGAGCGGTCCCCATGTCATGAATGGGTAACCGGGCACTCGTGTTTCGTATTCGCGATACGTTTCGCCAAGGTAGAATTCAAGCCGCCTGTCTTTAAGCCAACTGCCAATGAAGATGTAGATTGTCCAAATCCCCGTGAGGAGCGCATGGTCGAGCGTCATTCGTGGCGTAAACCAAATCAGCCCCAAAAAGCTGAGGTAGATGGGATGGCGAAACCATCGGTACCAACCCGATTCATCAAATTCTCGTTTGGCAAGTGGTTGGTGGCGCACCCAAGCCAACCACGGCGTCAATCCAGTTTGATATCCCAAACCGGACAGCCACAGGCTGTAGAACAAGGCTACCCACGAGAGTACAAACCCAGTCCGAACAGCAGCGTGAGCGGATCCTGACAGTTGCCACACGGTAAAGTCTATCGTGCGCCACTGCGTGATCGTTAGCAGGAGACTCACGCAAGTTGCTACGCAGAAGAACAGTCCGTAGAAGGGCGTGGTTATCCAGCGACTTAGTTTTTTGCGATTTGCTGGATGCAACAACCAACTGTGCGGAACGGCAAACTGCAACGCCAGCAACAAGTCAATCCAAATCGCATAGCGTGAAGGAGTTGCGTTCATCTCGCTGAGAAACCAATACAGGTACCACACTGTGATTCCAAACAGAACGTGAGTTCCAATACCCGCAGCGATTCCGATTGTTCGCGCTAGCAATTCTCTAATGATCGGCCGACGCGATATGGAGATGGCTCGATCTGTTTGTTGCGAAGCCCGTGATGTGATGGCTTGACTCATGCAGCGGGTTTCTCCGCGATGAAGCAGCCGTATTGCATCGCACCTGTGTCATACGCCTCGCGAAGCGTTCGAAAGCGATCCAAAAACATCACGGTGTCGCGGTCAATGATTCTAGCCAGCCAGCGAACTCCGCTACGGCGAACACGTCGTTCGCAGATATCCCAAGTCCGCGCGACTTGACTCGTCCAGTCATGCCAGCGATTGATCGTCAGCCCGGAATCTTCCATCCAACCCATGTAATCATGGGCGGTACCCAGCGATGGGCAGAAGAAGCCTTCACAGACATCGAACACTTGCTGTTCCATGTCCGGACTGTTGGCATTCTCGCCGGCGAGCCATGCACAAATTGCCATTCGTCCGCCGGGACGAAGCCATTCGGCAGCCTTGCGAAAGAAAGCACGCTTGTCAAATAGATGCTCCGTGCATTCGACACTCCACACAACGTCGATAGTTTCGGCATCGAGTTGAAACTCTTCCGCATCCGCTTGAACAAACTTCGTGCGATTGCCAACGCGATGCCACGCGGCGGACGTGCTTGCCCAGCGACGTTGCAACGGACTAATCGTGATTCCCGTAGCGGTGCAATTGCGAGTTCGAGCCAGATGAATAGATGAGCCACCCATTCCACACCCGACGTCGACAATCTTGTCACCTTCTGAAATTCTGGCGAGATCTGCCATCGCATCCGTCAGCTGAACTTGGGCTGTTCGAGGTGACTCGTTGGCGTGCCACAATCCGTGATGGATGTGAGGTCCCCAAAGGACGCGGTAGAAAACCGTGCTGAGGTCATAGTGCCATTGGACCACCGTTTTTTGTACTGCTGGGCACTCGATCATCGCTGCTCTCCATTTCTATTGGTGGCGGTGTTTGCCACGGATGCACGTTGCACGAGCACGATGTCTCCATAGATTTTCAGTTCATCCGCGACGCCAACAGCACCAAACGCTTTCGTGAACGGCTTGATGCCAAAATCTGATTGCCGGATCGCGAATCCTCCTCGCAAACGTGTCGCTCCTTGTTGCGCGACGGCCTCGGCGTTAAATCGAATTGGTCGTGCTACGCCGTGGAGCGTGAAGTTGCCCGATAGCTGATAGACGGGATTACCGCGACTGCTCCGTTGTTCGATTGGAATCGCCGACTGGATGTCGAATCGAGCAGTCGGATGACGTTCGACATCGAGGACCGCCGAACCTTTCATGTTGTCGTTCACTTTTTTGCGAGTTGACGCGTCGGTCGTGCCTTCCAGGCTTACGTACTTGCGAGCCGTTGGTGTGTCTGCATCGAAAGACTTCATGTCGAACACGAGCGAGCCGCATTGCTGCTTCGCGCCCAGATTGATGTTTCCCGCGCTCAGTTGTCCTTCCACACCGTGATCGTGGCCGAGCCCAGTCTTGCCGACGAAAATGAATGCGCGACTCTTGGCAAGATCGACGTTGCCAACGGCCGGAGCGGAACCTGGCCTGGTCGAAATGTTCCTTGCTGTGTCCGCTCGCGGCGTGCCGGATTGTTGGCCAACTGCTGAGCCAGAGACGGCTATCAGCAACGCAAACGAGCTTGAAGCGACTATTCGCGCGACGGTCCATTCGTGGAACATGTTCGTGGGATTCCTTTCCTCTGTTTTTCTGCCATTCACCGTCGCTGATTTCGCGTCGTTGATTCTGACAGGAACGCCAAGAATCTAACGACCACGCTTGTAGTAGCAAATAGCAGTTCGACTATGACGTGAAATCGACTGCACCAATGCTGGCATCATCCGTCCGCACGCAGTGGGCTTGCCGCTTTCCAAGACGGAGGTTACGAACGGTGCGAGAGTTTCCGTCAGCGCTGTACCAGAGCCGTCTAGTGGCGTTCTACTAATGTTGGGAATCATGAGCAGCAGCCGTCTTCGGAAACGAAATGCTTCTGCAACACATGCACGCTAGCGATCGGCAGAACGGTTTTTGTTGAAGACGCTGGGATCGAACGGATCTGCTTGAGTCGGCGGATCCGATTCGATCGGTGACGAGCTTTCGTTGCTGATTGGAACGTCGTCAACGGTGGGGTCTAGAAGAGAGACTTGGCCGATGTCGTCGCGGTCTGATGAATCTTCGTTGTTATCTGCGTGATTGGCTGGAAGAACTGACGTCACGCGAGCTACCGTCGGAGGAGACTTTGAGTTGCTCGTTATGGGCGTCGGCAATGACGCGGGTTGAACGGTGGCCCGTTTTTCATTGACCGCCTTTTGGGCCCAACTGACGATCGTCTTGTACATCTCGAACTCATGCGTTCCGATCGGTGCAGCTCGCAGCGGGCCATGCGGCGTGCGAGCCATCTTCAGCAGTTTACTCCGCTCGAGCGGTCCGTTCTCTAAATGAGAAAGCACGATTTCCAAGTTGCGGCCAGTCATTTCTCGACCGAAGACTCGATTTCGATGAACGCTGAGTTTGAAGTCCGATTGTGTCGCAGATCCGTGGCAAGCGGCCTGTCCGCAACGATTCACAAAGATCGGTTGAACGGAACGTTTGAATTCCGACACGACCGCTCCTGGCACTCCGTCCAGTGAGTCCGTGGTTCTAACGGCCACAGGAACCGATGGTTTTGTCGGCGAGTACGCGACCGTTTGGAATGGAGATTCCTGATTTGCCGCGACAACCGTTTGGGTACCGTGAACGTTCGCCAGCAAACGGCGTTCCAGCGCGCGAATTGCACCGTTGCCTGGCGAGATTTTCGAAATGTGTAACAGCTGGTTCGCCGCTTCGTGTTTCAGATCGTGCTGAATGCACCATTGAGCTAGGCGAATGTGGCCGCGAACGTCGCCGCGATCGATACGACGGTGCTTCCAGCGGTATGCTTCGAACGCGTCCTTGCACCGCCGTTCCACTTGGGTGTACGGAACATAGCGTACGTTTCCGTTGTCGTCGCGGACGACGTAGTTTTCTTCCGTCCGCACAATCGCGCCTTTGACGAGGTTTTGATTGTAAAGAAGCAGGACGTCGGCGCACGCGCTATTGGCAACACAACCGGCGATCATAAACATGATCGAACTTGTGATCGAGTTCTTAAGCGTGTGGTGCACGTGACTGTTCTACTTAGTTGCTTAACCTTGGCGTGGTGCCGTTAACGTCCGAGCCCCACGAAGAAACTGAAGTTTTGGATTCTGTCCGTATCTTCGCGTGCAATTGGGATAGCAAGATCGAGCGCAATCGGCGCCGGTCCCATTGCTGGCACTGTCACTCGAAGTCCAGCACCTACCGCCACGCGGAAGTCTTCTTTGTTGATTTCGATTTCTTCTTCAATTGTTCCGTAATCGCAGAAGACAACGCCTTTCAGCATGTCGTCGGCGGTAATTGGGAACAGGTATTCGAAAGAACCAAGCAAACTAAACTCACCACCGACGGTCACATCGTTGACTTTAGGCGACGCACCGCGGAATCGGAAACCTCGAATCGTCGAATAACCACCAGCGAAAAAGTGTTCATAAAGTGGCGTATCGCTTCCGGAAAATCCAGCTTGCAGTGAAGTACCCAAGACATGACGTCCAGATCCATCAATGCGTTCTCGTAGTAAGAAGAAGCGTCGATACTCGGCCGTTCCACGAGGGTAGCTGAACGTGCCGAACGCCTGCTCGAAACTCAAGTCGATCAAATGCCCTTCGGTTGGAGCAAACGGTGAATCGCGTGTGTCGTGGCGGATCGCCACAGTACCGGTAAACAGACTACTGTCGCCCAATACTTCCTCCAGCTCCGTAACTCCACGAATCCGAGGATCGTTGATGTTGACGTTTTCCATGCGGATATTCGTGTTCAGCGTTAAGTCCGGCGTCAAACGATATCCCAAGCCGACTCGGCCACCCAATCGCTGCTCGTCCCAATCAAAGTAGCGGCGATCGTACAAGTAACCGCTGAGATTCAGCGAAAACTGATGGCCACCGAGAACCAAATACGGCTCGGTAAAGTTGATCATGTACCGTTGCAACTGGCTGCCCGGAACGGCTTCGATGCGCAATCGTTGGCCTCCGCCGCGAAACGCAGTTCCGTTCATGACGTCTTCCACGCCACGCGGGAATCGACGCCAGTCAAAGTTGTATTCGTCGACGACGACCTGTGCGGTCAAGCCAGCGTCCGAGTTCACACCAACGCCGAACATGAAACGTCCGGTTTGCTGTTCTTGGACATTAACTTCCAAGTCAGCATAGCGACCGGTAAACGGCTGCGAGCTCTCTGCGTAGTCGGGCCCGTCGCCAAAGCCGATATCACCGGGACGAATTGTTGGCGGACCAATCCGTCGCGGGTAGCTGCCAGGAGGTGGGTAATTGTCGGGGTCTCCATAGTCGCCGCGCCCGCTTGTGTCATACGGAGCGCCGTACTGCACGGGTTCTACGTTCGCATCAAAGACTTGTTGATCGCGGTTTTCGACAGAGTCGCCGCCCGAGACAGGCATCGGCTGACGTGGACGATCATCGTAAAACGCGTCGAACGAATCGTTTGCGGCGGGCTCTTCGCCGTTTTGCCCACGCACGACGGTTGGCTCCATGCGATCGCTGGGAAGTTGAACTTTGCCCGTTGAACCTTTGATGTCGCTGTGAGATTCAGCAGCTGCAGCCGCTGGACTGTCAGCAGTGACCGGCGGCAGAAGATCAGCCGATTGGTTGTACTTGGACAACGGCGTTGTCGCGCAGCCAACGAAAAATAGGATGGGCAGCGCTATGGCAAGGCAGGAACTTTGCCGTGGATATCTGGTCAATGTCGCGTCCTTGCTTGAGCTCATCGTTTTGTCGCGGTTGAGTTTGCTTCGGTGAGGCATCCTGCGTCGCCGTGGTTGCTAGTTTTTTGTTTGTTTGTCGCGCTGGCAGCGATTCAAATGTTGCACATTGTTCGATGCAGGAAAATCCTCAATAGGGTCCCGGTTGCGCGCCTGCGTCAGCACGTCGATATCCGTTTTCCGGAGCCCGCACCGAAATCGACGGAACAACGCCTCGCGTCGGATCGGCCAGAAACAGCTGCGACGCCTTTAATCGGCGTTCGCTATCACGGAGTTTTCGGATGTCGATCACATCACCTGGCGATAGCGAAATTCGGTTCATCACGACATCTCGACGTGTGTGCGGGTTGTCTCCGTCAATCACGACGTTAATATCGCCGACACGGTATTGGTCACCTTCAGCAATGTTGTAGACCAAATTCATGACACCGGGCTCTTCCAGGAAATGTGGTTCAGCCTTGATGTCGGCGTGAATATAACCGTGACTGCCGTATGCATCGCGGAGGCTGTTTAGGTCGCGGTTCATAACCGTCGCGTTGAACGCATCGCCCGACTTCATTTCTAACTGAGCCATCAGGGACTCGGTTGTGAATTTGCTGGCACCAATGACTGAGACGTCGCGCACGCTGTAGCGTTGACCTTCGTCGATCACGAATGTGATTGTCAGCCATTTTCCAGATTCGCCGGGTTCAACAGTTCGACTCACTTTCGCGTTGAAGTAGCCCAGATCGCGGTAGTATTTTTTCAAAGTGTTGACGTCGGCGTCGATCTGGTCGGTGTCAGTCTTGCCTTTGAAGTAGTAAAGTGGGCCTGGTTTCGATTTGATCAATGCCTTCAGACGTCCGTCAGGGAACTCTTTGCTGTTTCCGACAAAACGAGTCTTCCATACTCGTTGCAGTTTGCCTTCATGGATTGCAAAAACGACCCCTTTGTCGTCGATGCTGGTGCCTTCCTGAATCTCGACTTCCGCGTCAACGTAGCCTTTTTCCTTGTAGAATTCTTCGATGCGACGTTTTGCCTCTTCGACGCGGTAGCGGTGCAACGCTTCGCCTTCTTTTAGTTCGGCGCGTTTGAGAAGTTTCCGCTTGCTGATTTCGGAGTTGCCGACAAACCGGACGTACTGGATCAGTGGCAGTTCGACGACTTCAAACGTGATTTCGACACCGCCTTGGACAGACTTCTTGTAGGTGCGAACGTTTTGGAAGTAGCCGCTGGTGGACAGCTCGCGTACGTCCGCTTGAACCGTTTCAGGATCGAAGCGACGTCCAGCGACAGTTTGCAGTTTCGAACGGATCTTCTGTTCCGGAACTTGTTTGTTCCCGACGATTTTGACGGCGACGATGGGCGCGCCGTTGGATTCGTGCTCGATAACCATCTTGCGATAGCCGGGCAATTCATCCGTCTTCGCTTTGCGTCCCATTCCGCCCGGAAGTCGGCTTCCCAGTCCGCCGCCTCGACCGCCGAGTCCGCCTCCGCCGAATTGAGCGCTGGCAACTGCAGAGATCAACAGCACGATTACTGAGGCAAAAAATGGAACCCGGAAAACCGTGAGCCCATTACGCTGAGAATCATCCTTGATTTTATTCATGCAAAATACTACGCGTTCTGATTTTGCGAGTTCGCGACAAAAATCCATTTTTGCATTCGCTCCGACATGTGGCAGTGCGTTCGAATCAAGTGAACGAACTTAGTGTCTGCCGAACTGACCACGATTCGCCTGTTTGTCGCGGATAAATGTCAATCGAAAAATTAGCGGCGTAGAAATACTCGAATCGAATCTGTCGAACAAGCCGAGTCTGCGTTTGATCTGAATAAAATCGCCGGATGTAGCATCGCCAGCGCCATTGGTGACAGCGTCGCTAGACCGGTCGCGTAGTCCGTTACAGGATCTTTTCACAGAACCACGCCGCTACCTTGTTTCCAGGATCCTGCCAGGAAACACAATGGACGATGGCTCCAGCCATCCAGCGTTTTGTGAACGCAACGTTGTGAAAAACGCTACCAGCCGCCGCCGAACAGATCCGAACCGCGACGGCAGAAGCCGCGAGCTAGCAAAGTGTAGCACGATTCTCCGAATCGTGATTTTCCCTGAGCTCTGACGCTACCATTCGGAGAATGGTGCTACAAAACAAGCACGGAACGACGCTCTCATCGTGGGTGGAGCGGCCCTATAGGCCAGAAGTGACATTGCACGTTCCAATAAGTCGTGCTCCAACTATGATCAATGCTGATGGGCCCAGCGTTCCATCTCCACTAACGAATCGTTCGCGGGGAGCGGACCGGCGTATACGCTAAATTAATGCAGTGCTAATGCGCGCGGAGAACGCGATGCATACCGTTGCGGCGTTTGCTTCCAGCTCACCCGGTGAATCACGTAACGTCATGCGGTATAAACAGGGTCTCCGAACTGGTGACGAAACTCTGAAGATTGACTCGAAACGCACTCGCGATGCCACAGATTAAGATTGGTGTAAAGCTGGCCTGTTTAGGATTGCCTTTTAAGAAGGCGTTGCCGATCGTTGCAGAAATGGGAGCGTCGGCGGTCGAGATCGATGCTCGCGGTGAAATGAATCCGCAGAATGTTTCAGGGACCGGTTTTCGGCAAATTCGCAAGTGGCTTGATGATTTTGACCTGTCTGTTTGCGCAGTCGGGTTCCAGACGCGGCGAGGATACGATTGCCTGGAAGATCTGCAGGCTCGGATCGACGCAACGAAACGAGTCATGGACTTCGCGTACCAGCTGGGAACCAACGTCGTGGTCAATCAGGTTGGTGCGATTCCTGAATCGACCGACGCTCCGTCTTGGGCAACGTTAGTTGATGCTCTAACCGATTTGGGCAACCACAGCCTGCGAACCGGTGCATTCTTGGCCATGAAGACTGGCAGCGAACCGGGCGACCGAATGAAGCGATTAATCGATGCATTGCCGGACGGTTCGGTCGGCGTCACGTTTGATCCAGGGAATCTGATCATCAACGGGTTTTCTGCGAACGACGCGCTCGAAACGCTCGCGACAGACATCATGTATGTGCATGCCAAAGACGGAGTCCAAGATCTGGCTCAGGGTCGCGGTATCGAAGTGCAACTCGGTCGAGGCTCGGCAGATTTTCCGACGCTGCTGGGGACGTTGGAAGAAGCTGGCTATCGAGGCTACTTCACCGTTGACCGAGAACGAAGTCAGGCTCCAATTCCCGAAGTTGCGACGGCCGTCCAATATCTGAGTCGGATGTAGCGGCATCTTCGCGATGGCTCAGGGAACACAAGCTGATTCGAATTCTCACCGTTTGCGTTCCAACCAGACAGACATTGAGCGATCGCTTCACCCGCCGATATCGGTAATCTTTCGATTTTGCCGGAAAATCGCTCCAAAATCGTTGCTACAAGTTCGGTGGAGAGGATAGACGACAGCAAGACCGTCACATCGAAAAACGTCAAACAGCCAGGAATTCCGGTGAAAAGACTGTGGATTGCTAAAATGGAGCCAGCTGAACTGCGTTGATTAATTGCGTTGATACTCCGTACAAGTTGAATCGTGGACACGAGCCATAACCTGTTGCGAAATGCCAAGGAATCGCATTCTGATGCGTGGAATCGCTTCGTGCGCGTGTACACACCGCTGATTTCACGTTGGTTGACTAGATTTGGCGTGGCAGCCAGCGACTTACCAGACCTAACACAAGAAGTGCTACTCGCGGCCGCGACAGACTTGAACAAATTTGAGCATAGTGGTCGGCCAGGAGCGTTTCGCACTTGGTTGCGCACTGTCGCATTGCACCGCTGCCGGCGACATTGGCGACAGCAACAACGCAATGTTTCGGTAGCTCGGTCCGACTCGATCAGCCAACAGCTAAGTGAACTTGCGGACGCAAACAGCGAACTGACCGTTCTGTGGAATCTCGAGCACGACGCGTTCGTGTTGCGGGGAATGTTTGAGATCCTGGAGCGGGAATTCGATAAGCAAACGTTGGCTGTGTTTTTTCGGTTAACGTTGTACGAACAAAAGCCAGCGGTCGTTGCTAAGCAAGAGCGACTACCAATCGGACGAGTTTACAAGTCCAAATATCGAGTGATGGCACGCTTGAGACAATTGGCGGGGAAGTTTTTAGATTGACGATTGCACGTTGTGGCGACGTCGCAAAGACCGATGAATCAGATTTCGCATCCAGAATCCGAACAGCTCTTGCACTATCTGCAAGGTGTGCTCAGTCTTGCTGAAGAGCGTGAAGTAGACGGGCATGTCGAATTCTGTGAAACCTGTTGCCGCAGTCTAGAAGAATTGTGCCAGGACGAACTGGAGCACCGGATTCGCAAAATACACTCGACATCGACAATTGGGATCGCGGCCGACGCGACGATTAACGGCATATCTAAACCACAGCCCAAAAACGGCAGTGGTGGAACTTTGCTCGTCGACAACGGTGGGCGATATCAGTTCGAATCAGAAGTCGCACGCGGCGGCATGGGCGTAATCTACTCTGGACACGATCAACTGCTCGATCGTGATTTAGTGCTCAAGGTTTTGCACCCAAATGTGGGCGAGAGCCCAGAGGCAGCGCGACGGTTCATCGCAGAGGCAAAAATTGGTGGCAACCTGCAGCATCCCGGCATAGTACCGATCCACGACATCGGAACTCCCGCCGACAACCGGCCATTCTTTTCAATGCGCCGAATTGAGGGTGATTCATTTGATGAGTTACTCGGAAGACGCTCAAATCCAGCTGACGACCAATCTCGGCTGCTCAACATTCTGACGCAAGTTGCTCAAACGATCGCGTACGCGCATTCACAAAACATCATCCATCGTGACATCAAACCCAAAAACATCATGGTCGGACGTTTTGGAGAAGTGCAGGTTGTCGATTGGGGAATCGCAAAGCATCTCGATTCGCACGATTCACGTGACAGTGCGTGTTGCAATTCGATGAGCTCAACTGAAAACGCCGAATGCGATGCACACGCAACGGGCGATGGACTGATTCTCGGCACACCCGCGTACATGGCGCCGGAGCAGGCTACGGGCGATAAGTTGCAAATCGGCAAGCAAACCGATGTCTTCGCACTCGGCGCGATTCTGTATGAGCTGCTGACGGGAACGAGAGTCTATTCGTCCGACGATAGCGACATGAAGTCCAGTGTGGAGCGAGCTGCAAAGTGCGATCTAGCTGATGCCTTCAATTATATCGACACGTTCAATCTTGACCACGAGCTGGTGACATTCTGCAAACAGTGTCTATCGCCAAATCCACTGGATCGTCCCGCTGATGCAAGCTGCGTCGCGACGGCATTGATCGATCATGGCGAGTCTAGTAGCCAGCGTCTGCGACAAGCAGAGATAACGGCTGAAACGCAGCGTGCCGTTTACAACGAAAAGTCAAAACGCCGTTTGGTAACCTTGGCTGCTACAGTCGTTGTAGCCGGATTGTGCACCGTTCTTTCGATCAGTTACGCTCATCATTACAAGACGCAAGCGTTGCTAAGTGAGGCAATTGCGGAAGAACGCGACACCTATCAGCGGTCTGCCGAGTTGAGTTCAATTTATGCGTCGGACGTTCGAGCAGAATTGCTGCAGGCGTTTGATCGTATACCAGCGTCGTCTCGGCGAGAGATTAGCCGCAACACCAATGGACGCTTGTCTGCTTTTGACGTCGAGTTTTCTCGCCAGTTACTGGACGCTCATATTTGGCTGGCAGCCGGAATTCGTGGTTCGCTGCAGCAACAGTGTCGCAATGAAGCAAAGCGAAAAATCGCAACAGCGTTTACCGTCTATCCAGGTTGGAGGTCGGCTGAGTCCACTACAGCTACGCAGGCAGCGGATTGGCTGGCAGCGAAAGATCCTTGGCTTCGAGCCGTAGTAATCAACGCACTGGACGAATACCTCTTGATCGCATGGCAAAACGATAACGCGTGGTCGACGGACGAAGATTTCCTTTCCCCTGAAACCGTGTTTACCATCGCAGACCGCGCAGATGCGGATACGAATCGAAAGTCCATCAGGCAATTCATCCGAGCAAAAGATGCTGAATCGCTGTTGAGCATGGAATCGGATTTCGACGCCGAATCGCATCCTCCGGCCACAGCTTACTTTCTTGCGGTGGGGTTGCAGATCGTGGGCGAAATCGAAGCCGCTGAGCAAGTCTTGTCATCGGCTCGTGCAATTCACGGCGAAGATTTCTGGCTCGTTGGACATGTTTTGGACAATGACTCTAATATGCCCCCAGCCGACCTAATTTTGATGTCAGTCAAGCAATCCGTTGGTCAAATGAGTGCAGTCGACCTGTTGCTGGGCGCTCGACGTTACACTCGAGAGCGGCGCTACAAGTTGGCGCTCGAACAGTTTCAATTGCTATTTCGCCACGAACAACTCACGGATGATCTCATCACAAGTTCTCGTTTGAATGCCGCAATTCAGTTTTGGAAAGAGCTTGGGCAATTCGATCCGGCAGCAATCGAGGCACTGCAAGAATTGCAATGGCAAGTTCGGGTGCAAGTCGTCTCTCGTGATGAGTCCGATCGAAAACGAGAACAATCATTTCAGATGTTTGCGGCGATCAATCGGTCATTGGGGGCGTCGCAAGAGACTGCCGATCTGTTTTTGCAATTGGACGCGGAATCGGATTCGATCTGTCCGCGATTGTTCCCCGTGATTGCGCCCGAGCTGACGCGGTTTCATCCGTCGGCAACGACCAAATACTCCGATCGCCGCTTTAGCCACGTGCTGAAGAAAGTCGCACCGTCTCCTGCGATGGGAACTGAACGTCAACAGTTCGCGACTGTGCTCACGCTAATCGCAATGCAAGTTCGAACTGGACACTCGCCTGAAGCCATTGACATTGCCAACGACGCTCGGTTGCTGTGGCCAGACAAAGAAACGGTCGCTGAAATCGATGCCGCTCTGAAAGGCGAGTTGCCTGGCGAGGCCTCACAGAAATGATTTGATTCGAAAGCAAATCGGTAGGGAACGCCAATGTTAGAACAGCTGCGCCAACGCACTTTGTGGTAGATACTTGGCGAGCGCGTCATCTACTTCGCGTTCGGCGTCGCTGCTTAGTTCACTGCGCTTCTTGAACAGTTTGTTGTCCATGCGTGCAACTCGTTCGCCAATGTCCTCAGTCCATTCCAATCCAACAAAGGCGTACAAATCTTTGGAAACCTGCATGCTGGCGTCGTCGATTTGTTGGTATGTGACCGTACGGTAGTTCGGCTTGCCTCGACCTGCTAAGTGAATCGACTCGTTAATGTACGTCCAGAGCATAACTTGCGATTCGATCGTGGACATGCTCGCGATGTCTCCGCAGCGATCTGCCCAAAACGAATCTCGCTGAGCCGCCGCAGTCAGGATCACTTTGTTTTCTCTCGCTACTCTGTCTGATTCTTGCGATTCGAAATAGCGGTGGTACCAGGACGCCATGAACTGGTGCGGTTCTCGGAGATTGTGAATGATCTTCGCCGGAACGTTTGCATCGAACAGAGCACGCATCCAGCTGGCGCACGAATTCAGTTTGTACACGTTCACGATTTGGTCGACGCAGGCCTTGTTTAAGTACCATCCGGGCAGCCGCCATTCATCTCCGCCGATAGAGAAGACACTGCCGATCGCACTGCGCACTCGATTTCGCCGAAAGAACTGCCGGCCAATTAGTTTTCGCAATGGCTCTTTGATGTAGACCTTGGGGTGTTCCGCAATCCGATCACGGACGCTCTGGCATAACACGGAGGAATCAATCGCATTCTGCCAATCGTCGACGAACTGATCTGAGTCTGGCAGTGGAAGATTGCCACGAGGGAGCGTCGAAAACGGCGAGCCGTCTACCTGGTCGGCTTCGTTCCTTGCGAGCGTCCGCGGGCTCAGATCGAACATGTCCAATAAACGATTGGACCCGGATCTGCCGCTTCCAACGATGACGAAGTAGTTGTGAGTTGCCAATTCTCTAAGCGCTTCGCAGCTAGTTGCAAAGCGATCCCGCGCAAATGTCATTCTGAGGTGTCTGTTTGGTTTCCAAACAGGAAAGAGCGTATCTAGTCAGTGTACCACCGAACGCCGCGGCACATTAGCGGGTGATAAGAGTCCCCAAGTACGCCGCAGTTTGCGTGGCAGATTCGTGTGGAGGTGTCCCATCGGGTGCAGATTGGTGAACGGTTACGGTTCCATCGTAGTTCACCATGTGCAGAGCATCAAACACTGTGGCAAAATCGACGCCGCCGGCATCATGAATTTGAATGATATCGAAGCTGACATCGCCTCGGCACCAAGTGTTCAGCGTGATTTCTCCGTCCGGCTTCAGAATCTGGTTTTGGAGGTAGACGTTGAACAACCAGGGAGCGATACGTTCGATCGTCGCGTAGCCATAGTCTTGCCCACAAATCTCGAGATTAGCTGGCTCGTAGATTAATCCGAAGTTGTCTCGGGCAATTGCTTGAAGCGTCGCTACGATCGTGTCAACCGTCTCGAACAGGCTTAACGTGTGACATTGATGCACCAGTCGCACGTCGCGTTCTTTCGCCTCGTCTGCGGCTCGTTGAGCCCACACGATATCGTCCGGCTTCTTTAGCGCGACGCGAATCATAGGAGCCCCAAGCCGGTCGGCCAGATCTAGATACGCAGTGATATCGCGCAAACAATCCGGTCCTTGTTCGTTATTGTAAACGACCGCGAAGTCACCGGTCACCATTGAACACTTCAAGCCGTGCGCGTCAAGAACATTTCTCGCGGCATTTTGCTGCTCCGTGGACGACGCAACACCGACTTGAGATGCTCGCATGCATATCGAATGGTACCCAGCGTCGCTGGCCAGTTTTGCCAGCGATTCGAGGTCCATGATCGCGTCTTCTTTAGACAGAAATCCTTCCGCGATTCGTACTGAAAGAGACAGTTGCATGGGCTCATCCATTCGATCCCGCTTGCCTGCCGAACGGCTCTATAGCTTCCACAGCAGCGTTGCGTAATAGTCCAAGTCGTTCGCTTGATTGCCGTTGGGCGTGCTGTCGTAGCGGTCAATTGCTCCAATTTTCAGGCTTAGATTGCCGTCTTTCCGAAGAAGCAATTCCCAGTCGACTTTGGTCACGAGCCGGTAGTCGCCGAAATCCTCCCAGGATGGGAAGTAGTCCATGACACCACTAATCTTTTGCACCTCGTTAATTTTCCGTTCGAAGTCCAAACCAAGGTTCGCCTCTGGGACCCATTCGTCCGCCGGTCCACCGAACTCGCGTGACGCACCAGCACCCAATCGAGTCGTGAGCGTTGTCGAGTCCGTCTCGATCACGTCGTAACCCAAACCACCGGTGAGCGAAAGTCGCATATCGAACGGCTTGAATCGGTCGAATTCGATGGTGTTCTTGTTGTAAAAGAACCACTGTTCGTTCATCTTCCAGTCCCACCGCGAATTGCCCAACGCGTAGTTTTGCGTTTCGACGCCACCCGCTTTCGTGCGGCCGTACGTCAAATCAGCGAGGAACTTCGTGGCATCTGATTCACGTTTCATCTTTCCACCGGTGAGAATGCTAAACGAATCTGCATTCCCTTCCGAACCGTTGATGCCAAGCTCGATCGAGTTTTCCCAAAGTGAACCAAACCAAGTTGACGGTGAATACCAGATCGGACCGGTGTTCTCGACAATCAGGTCTTCGCCTACCGGAATCTTTGTCTCGGTCGTTGCCGCGTCGACCGGTGGCAGCAGATGGATGTCAGTTTCGGCGTTTGCCGAAGCTGTGCAAATCACGGCAACAGCAATGCTAATCAGTAGTTTCTTCATGGCGTCGTTTAAGAAGTCGAATGCCCCTTCGATCATGTGGAAGCGAGCTTATAGCGATTGCAGTCGCGCAAGCCAACCCCGGGAAATCGTGCAAGTGCCGCTATGACAGTAGCTGCAGTGCGATCAGAAACAACGATGTGCGACAGCCGACGCTAGAAATCAATGCGAGTATTGGGCAACGCCCGACGCAGTTTCTCGATTCCCGCAGCAGTCCATTTCGTCTTCACCAAACCAAGACGTCGAAGTTGCGTCATCTGGCTGAACTGCTCAAATCCGCGGTCGTCCATGTTACTGCCGGCGACGTTCAACGCGGTCAGATTGGGCAGTTCCGCTAGGTGAGTCAGTGCCGCATTTGTGATTGCTGTTCCGCCCAAGCCAAGCGTCTTCAGAGACTCGATCGACGCGATAGCTTTGACAGTGTCGTCATTTACTTTGGTCAGAGAAGCATCCAAAGTCACCAAGCTCGCGTTGTCGGCAAACGCCGAAAATGCGGAACCATCAATGTTTGTCTTTGATGCGTTTAAATCCGAGAGCTTCCGATTCACTTGCAGTTGGCGCAACCCGCCGTCGGTCACATCTGTGGAATTGATCGCGAGTCCTTCCAAGGACTCACAACTTGCAACAAACCGCATTCCGTCATCCGATACTCGCGTGTCGGAAAGCTTGAGTGTCCGCAAGCTGGTCAAGCCAGTCAGCTGATTCAAGCCCGCGTTTGTAATGGACGTCGAGGCCAGGTCCAGCATTACAAGTTCCGATTGCCCCGCGATTGCAACGAGTTCGGAATCGACAACGCGAGAACGATTCAACAGCAAGACGCTCAGCATCCCCGGGTGCGACTCGGACATACGGTAGATTCCACCCCATCGCTCAATCGCAGCGATCACGTCTCCGTCATCCGAAGACTGCATCGAAGTAGGCCGCTGCGGCGGGTTCGCTGGAGAGTCTGGAGTTGCACTGCTTTCTTGGCCGCCGCTTTCGCCCGTATCGTTTTGGAGCGTTTCGCTTTGGGATGAGACTGCTGGCGACGGATCGCGCCGAGGCCCGCACGCTCCGAACACGAGCAACACGCCCAAAGTGAACGACAGGCTCAGCGGAAACGTTCGCAACAGATTACCCGAAATTAGCAAAGTGCTTAGCTGCACAAAAAAAGGCAGCCCTACAATTGAGTCTGCCTCTAAACTATCCACTGCAAGTGTCGATTTGACACGTTTCGGTCGAATCGGAATAAACTAGCGTTGTTCGAGCGAATGAGCCGCGATGATCGTCTCAGCACCGGGTGTCAGCTCGCGCAGTTTAGCAACGATCACAGTCTTCTCCGACGAACTGGCCTTTGCAATACGACTCTTCAGCAATCCGAGCTTCTTTTTACGATGTCGGCGTCGTTTAATTTCGCGGGTTCGTTCACTGCCGCCCATTATGGTCACCCTTCGCTGTTTCGAGGCACTTGTATTATGGGAATTTGAATTTCGACTTTTAACACGAACTGCCTAGCCCGTCAACGCAGTCCCCTTTGACACGCGGGCGGATGCTGGGCTAAGATCTCGAATCCCCGGATGGGTGGCCGAGTGGACGAAGGCTCTAGTCTTGAAAACTAGCGTAGGGGAGACTCTACCGTGGGTTCGAATCCCACCCCATCCGCTTGATCAAAATGCACTGCACCGCATGAAGCAGCACTAGCCGGTAAAACACCGGCTTTTTTTGTTGGAGTGCGTCAGTTGCACACACTTGCATTGATCGCTGGACTTCAAATGCGTGCTTTTCAAAGTCCGCGACCTCGGCGGCCAGCTTGGATTGCTGCTCTGATTGTGTGGACGCCGCCTTTTTTCGCTGCGCGTCGATCCATTTGGCAGTCGACTGTTTGCGGAAGATACCCGAAGAAGTTGCGATTAACAGAATACCGCACGCCAGAAGAACCAGGTTTGGACGATATTCCATGGATAGTCGACTGTTTCAATAGAAAGATATGCTAATCGTGGCCTTGGCGTGTCGCGTATGACGTTTGCCGTCAACGGGCACGGAAAGGCCACTTTCCATCTGTGAAACCACGCAGGCCTTGTCTCCGCGTGCACGGCATTGTTGCCGTACATCGGCTTAGCTTATGTATTCTATTTTCCGGGCGACACGTGCGCCAGTACGGCATCTTGGACCTGATCAGAAGTTGCACCGAGGCTTTCCAGTATCTTCACCGCCGCGTTTTCCTCATCGCGCAACAACGCCAAGAGAAGATGTTCTGTGCCGATGTAACCATGATGAAGTTTTCTTGCCTCTTCGACTGCGTATGTTTTGAGCGTGATTTTTACCCGACGCGTACGCGGCAGCCTTCGACGTGTTCCGGTTTGGTTGCCGGCGCAAAGGAATGCTGCAAACACTGCGCGAGCATTCGATTCGTTGATGTTCAGTGTCTTCAACGCGGAAGCGGCAACACTGTCGGCCGTTCTTAGCAAGCCCATTAAGAGGTGTTCGCAACCGAGATACGTATGATTCCAATCACTGGCCTCGCATTGCGCGAGCGTGAGTGTTCTACGGTAGCGTTCAGTGGATCGGCGGATCATGGTGGTCCTTTTAGGTATTGTCTTGTTGAATGTGGGTTGTCGCGGCAGGACCGCCGTCGCTTACCCGATGAGCCGGCAGTTGTGCTACGCCACAGACTGTCGATACTTCGCCGGCATGTGATTTGGTTTTATCCGAGTTATCTGTGCGAGGACCTCTACGGCGACAACGGAGCCAACAATGCAAATCGAAAACCGAACATATCCTGACGTCCACGACACCGGGCCAGCAATTGAGTCGTGCGCGTTATCGACGGTCAACCGAAAGGCAAACGCGCAAGCCACAAAGGAAACGGCACCCACAGCTGCGGTTAGAAATGGTCCGGCTCTCCAGACCGGTGAGGAGAGTCCTGCAATGCATACATGGACACACCAAACGCCGGTCCCGTGAACCAACAGCATAAACCACAACCGAGATTCAGCTTTGATCGAGCCTAGCGTCTCTGCTGTACCGTTGAAACAACAGTAGAAGCAACCGACGCAAACCAAGTAAAGACACGTGAAAAACAGAAAGTGGCGGAGCAGGTAGTCCCGCACAGAAGCCGAAGGCAGTGATTGGACCAACACGGAAACCGAC
Organism: Planctomycetales bacterium; assembly: GCA_020426925.1. GTDB lineage: Bacteria > Planctomycetota > Planctomycetia > Pirellulales > Pirellulaceae > JAGQPC01. The sequence goes on from JAGQPC010000146.1 coordinate 26,774, forward strand.
GATGCAATAAGACGCTTGAGTACTTCCATTGTGTAATACTCCTGGTCAAGTTGTTGAATCAGATAACCCCAAGTTCACCGGGCGGCGGCGAACGACTTGGACTTGCAAAAACCGGCGCAGCCCGCCGTTCCGTTGCATGCGAGGTGTACTCCCGGCACGGGCGTAGTGTAGTGGGGTGCGAGTCCCCTGTATGAATGTGGGAGTCTCAAGGAGATCAGTATACCAAATGATTGCTCCGATTGACAAAGTACTAGATGAGGCGGGCACCGACGCGCCAGCGTTGGTCGGCGGAAGAGTGACCGACCGTGGGGAGGAAGCCTGCGAATGCGTCGTTAAGCTGACGATGCATCACTCGCGTGCACTTAATACTGGACACTGGGAATGTATCGCAACAGTAGAACCGGCAAGCTACTTGCAACTACAACCTGTGACTGTCTCGCCTACGGCATCTGGTCAAACGAATAATGCACCGTTGCCTCCCTCGTTCACGGTGACGCGAGGGAGGAAAAAAAGCTGGACAGTCTCGTAAAGACCAGGACGCTATCCTGCCGTGGCAACGGAGCCTTCCTGCTGTGGTTCGTTTGACTGAGCGCGAGTGCGTCGGCTTAAAGCAGATGTGTTGATCTTGCTGCTGGCCACACCAATTTCTTTCACCAGTTCTGTCGTCGGTGCGTCGCCTTGGAAGGCGCGATAATTCAAAGCGTGAAGAAAAACACCGGCGAACCAACGTACGTGCCGTTCGGCCTCGTTGATCGTGGGAATGTCATCTTTCGCTCGTTCAGCTTTGGCTCCCTGTTCGACCGCGTCGCAGTAGGCATTGTTGGCGGACTCAAGCCGATCAACGTATTTCGTTAGACCTAGTTGTTGCAATGCAGTTGCCGCGTCCGCACCTCGCAATTTAGGCAGCAGCACTTTCAGCTCTGCCGTGTTCTTGGCGTCACTCAGTCGATGGAGATCTCGAGGATGGTTGCCTAGGATCTCATCTATCAAAACAGCTGCCTCGATTTGGCCTGGAGCTTCCTCCGGGTCATCCAGAGTCAGTGCTAGTCGACGCAGCAGCTGCGAGAAGGCTCGATCTCGTTCTTCTTCCAAACGAGTGCGAATTTCCGTCAGCGGACTTGCGCCTTTCTCGCGTCCTATCGCTGCGCCAAGCTGCTCGTTGGCTTGTTGCAGGTCATTCCAAACGGCATTCAAGAAATCCGCGTCATTGCCGACCACCGGTCTCGCGAGCGACACAATTTGATCGGTTAGTTCAAACGTTTCCGCAGCGTTGAGTAAACTCGGAAGTGTTCGGTCGAGCTTGTAAAAGTCCATGGTTTCGCCTTTCGTTGATTCTTGGAAACATCGGACGGGCAGAATTGGCGGAGCGGACAGTGTCAAATGAGTGCCTCCGCAATTTGCGTCCTCGAGTATCTAGCCCGCCGATTGGGTTAACGCAAAACACCAACACGTTGATAAAACCGGCGCCAAGCGGAATTGCCGACAACTTGACCCAATACAGCTGTTCAGGTTGTAGGGATTGCGCTGATTGTTCAGGCCGCGAGAGTGGCGGGGAACCGTTCCCGCAGGGCTGCGCAGCCTGTTGACCTGTCGGGGAAGCGTTCTCTGAGGGGTCCACAGCCTGTTGTCATGCTCGGGAAGCTTTCCCTGACCCCAACACAGGCTGTGGTTGTGGCGGGGAACCATTGCCTGGGACCAAGGCAAGCTGTTGAGGTGCTCGGGGACCGTTCTCGACCAGATCAACAGCCTGTTCTTGCGTTGGGGAACCGTTCTCCGAGACCTCTACAGCCTGTAGACC
>JAGQPC010000147.1 GCA_020426925.1 Planctomycetales bacterium
AGTATCGATCTAAAAGACAGTCGGCCCGAGCCAGATTTAGCGTGGTTGAAGCCAGGCCGTTACACCAATACTCGTCCTCGAGCGGATCAAGTGCTCTTGCTGATCGAAGTGGCGGATTCCAGCTTGTCAGGTGACCTGACCGAAAAAGCCACACTATACGCAGAATTCGGCGTCGCCGAGTACTGGGTTGTCGACGTTCAAGGCAAGTGCATCCACGTCTTTGCGAATCCTTGTGAAAACGGATTCACTCACCGGCGAACTGCTGCAAAATCAGAAACTCTTTCACCAGCGTGCCAGCCAGATGCAGTCCTGAACCTCGCCGAACTCTTTATCTAAACGTTCGATCTCCAGGATACAAAGGACGTCCAGCATGCGAGAAATCCGAGTCGCCGCAGTCCAGTTCGAAACTCGAGACAACGACAAGCAATACAACCTCGGGCGAATTGAGCATCTGACAAAACAGGCAGTCGAACGCGGCGCTGAAATCGTGAGCTTTCACGAATGCTGCATTCCCGCCTACAGCTGGGTCCAGCCGCTCGACAAGCAACAGCTGCTCGAGATCTCCGAATCCGTTCCCGACGGTCCATCCGTCACGAAGCTGTGCGAAATTGCGTCGCGACTGAACACTCACATTATGGCTGGGCTCTTTGAACGTGACGAACACGACAACGTCTTCAACTCGTACGTCACGGTCGGCCCCAACGGCTTCATCACGAAGTTCCACAAACTGCACCCGTTCGTGAACCCTCACTTAACGCCCGGTGAAGGATATCGAGTGATCGATTTGCTCGGCTGCAGAATCGGTTTCCTCATCTGCTACGACAGCAACTTGCCGGAGAACGTCCGAGTCACCACGATGCTGGGAGCCGAAATTATTTTCATGCCGCACGTCACCGGTTGCCTGCCATCGGTCATGCCGGGACGAGGCTCGGTCGCACCGGAGCTATGGGACAATCGAGAACGCGATCCGGCTCGATTGCGACAAGAGTTCAACGGTCCCAAAGGTCGAGGCTGGCTGATGCGATGGCTGCCGACGCGAGCCTTCGAGAACGGTGTCTACGCTGTGTTTACGAATCCTATCGGTCGCGACTACAACACGATCAAGCCCGGCCTTGCCATGATCCTCGACCCTTACGGCGAGACGCTCGCCGAAAGCCACGCACTCGGTGACGACATTGTCATCGCAACACTAACGCCCGACAAACTCGAAAACGCATCCGGTCGCCGCTATCTCAAAGCCCGCCGCCCCGAACTCTACGACAAACTTGTCGAACCGCAAGAATCGGTCACACTGCCAGGCTGGGAAATGGAGCATGAACGGTAGCGCTGCCACAAACCACGAGACCTAATCCAAAAACCAATGATTGTCTTGTTCCATCAGTCGATCATGAATTGCCCCAACCCGTCTGCTTTTATTGTTGAAAATCGGATCGTGGGCAAACACTGACTCAGGGGACGCTGTCGCGACGTAGGTCCCTGCTTGAAACGCCGCGACAAAGTCACTGGAATCGAAGTCCCCATCGCCGTTCCAATCACCTGTCTCAAACGTCGAATTACCTGCCACGTCGTCTTCGTACTCACCGGCAATAAACACCGCTACGAAATCGCTGGAGTTAAATACACCGTCGTTGTTCACATCGCCAATCGCGCGGTTTTCGAGTATGACTACTTGCGATCCACCTTGAACGTTGTTGCCAACCGCGATGTCTAAATCGCCGTCACCGTCCGCATCGCCAAGCGAAATGCTTCGAGGGGAAGCAATATTAGCAACTGCAGAATATCGGAACGGCTTCGATTGCCCGTGAGTGTTTTCGATTAAGGCAATAAGATTTGCGTCACGTGCTGCGACGACCAAGTCGAGATCCCCATCACTGTCCACATCAGCTGACTCGATTTGCACGGGGTAATTCGGTTGATCCGTGAGGTTCAGCCCTGTTTCAAAGCCGTTGTCAGCCTGCTGGTAATACCGAATTACTCCAGACCGAAACCCAAGGACGATATCTGTTTTCCCATCCTGGTTATAATCACCCGTTGCGATGGATGAAATTCTATTTCGCGTTTCGAAAAGAACCACTTCGTCGGAAAATCCTCCCGACTCGTTCCCAAATCGAATTCGTGCTGGGCTAGGGCTCGTATCACAGCACGGATCATCAATTGCGAGGATCAAGTCAATTGTTGAATTGTCGTCAACGTCCGCAAATTCAAATTCGTCAACGTCATAATTATTGAGCTCATCGAACAGGGTGACACCCGAAGAAAACGTTCCCAAATCTGGACTGTATTCGTACCATTTTATGTACTCCTCAAAGGCCGCAACCACGTCGAGAGATTGGTCGCCGTTTACATCTACAATCTCGATGTGCTGAATGTGCTCGACCTCCCTCGAAATCTCGATTGGCTTGCCAAACCCGAATGGCGAACTTGGGTACCAAAGGAGCCGATCTCCTTCATAGTCGCCAACGACAATATCCATTTGCGAATCAGCATTAATCAATCCAGCAGCAATTGGATATGCAGATGAGAAGTTGTCCGTCGGGAGACTCTTGCGAATATAGCCATTCTCGCCGCGCTCAAACCATCCAAATTCTTTGTCGGCATAAGAGCTTGTAACGATGTCCAAATCCGCATCCGCGTCCACGTCCGCAAACAAGACGCTTTGCGTTCCGTTCCCAGTCTCATGAATTATATGTTTAATTGGAAATGTGGCCGCTAGACACATTCGAGGTTCAAGCCTCTCGGTAACCAATTGCTTTTTCGTTTTCATCGCACCCTCAAATTCAACGTCACCATTTTTTGATCATTCTTGCACGCACGACTCACCATGAACTTATTTGCAAACCTGATCCCAATAGCGTCAAGTTTTTCAAAGAAATCTGTAATTTATGGAGGAACGGCTGAAAGAATTGTGCGACCGCGGGTACGGTTTCGACACTGGCGTTCAATCCCCAGCAGTACAGCGACATGCAGTAGAAAATCACTTATGATCAGAGCTCAGAGACTGGAGCAGGACGCAAAACGTTGTTGCGATCGCCAAAGAAAGAATCCTCAGTGATCTATTCGCAAACGATCGGAGCTACGCGTCAACGTTTCGCAGAGAAATGACAAACTAATCCATTCGTGTCAAAACGAGCTTTTGAATTCGGATAACTTCGCAGATGGTAACTACGTCATCACTAGTAAATGATTGCCCGTTCGAAGACCCGCAGCACGTCGACGAATTCCTTGCCAAAATCTTTGAGCGCAAATCACGGGAGCTTCACCAGATCTCCGTCGAAGGCTATCGAATTCTCGACAAGATTGATAACGGTGGCTTTGGAATCGTTTTTCTCGCCGAAGCGATCGCCAATCCTCAGGAGTTGCATGCGATCAAGGTAATCCGTCCCGGCATGGATACGGATGGCATACTGACCAGATTCGCACGTGAACGAGAAGTCTTGGCCTCGTTAAACCACACCAATATTGCATCGCTGATTACATCGGGGGCATCGTCTGATCGCCCCTACTTTGTGATGGAGTACGTTCGCGGCGTTCATATCACAGATTACTGTTGTAGGAACGACCTCGAATACAGGGATCGTCTGGATTTGTTCTTGCAGGTGTGCGAAGGAGTGGCTCACGCTCACGCGAACAAGATTGTTCATTGCGATCTGAAGCCAAGCAACATTCTTGTAACAGACGACGGTATCGTGAAGGTAATCGACTTTGGAATCGCCCGCGCCCTAAACCGTGATCGATCGCCACGTGGGATTCCGTTAGCGTCACGGACAGAGACGTTTGGTCGGCCATGTACGCCCAAGTATGCCAGCCCAGAACAGCTTGGGCGGCGAGACAGAATGAATACAGAACTTGACGTGCGGACCGACGTGTATTCGCTTGGCAAAGTCTTAGACGAACTGTTGGCAGATCCATCCGGTTCAAAGCCGTCAAAAGACGTCCGCAGCGTCATAGAACAAGCGACTCGCCGGTCGCCGGCTGATCGTTACCAAACGGTCCAGGAGCTTGCTGAAGACGTTGTGCGACTGTGCAGAGGACAACGTGTCGTTGGAACTCGAACACCTGTTTCACAACGAATTACGACTTGCCTGCGAAAACATTGCGGACTCATAGCACTTGCTGCTGCCTTCACCATTGGGGTAGCCGTTTCAACTGCGGTGCTGATGTCGGTTATTCAGCGTCCCAACCGACAACATGATGAACACGTGTCGAGACCCGATTCAGCACCGATCGACGCGTTCAAAGGAGAACTAAATCCACAGACGTCAACCAGTATTCAGGACGTGCTGTCGGCCGAAAAGCCAGACGGCGCTGTTGACGGCCGTACTCTCGCTCGCATGAAGGCCTATCAAAATCAATTGCTGGCCGGAGCAAAAATAATTTCGGAGGAGTTCTCCGAGAGACCGCTCGAGGAAGCCCGCGCGCGATTTGAATTAGCAGGCAAACTGAGAGATATCCAAGACCGCCAGAACGCGCTAGACCAATTTCAATGTGCGTACGCGATACGAAAAGAACTGCTCCCGGCAAGTGACCCCGACATGCTCGCGAGCGAACATGAGTATCGCATAGCACTCTACGCCACAGGCCACTATGCCTGTGCGGAGAGTCTGACGAAGCAGCGGATTCTTCGCTATGAACAGCTCCAACCGAGCCGACGTGACTTGATTGTCAGCGAACAGCTGATGCTCGTGAACATCTTCCTACACACTCGACGTCAGGCCCAGGCAACCGAAGTCTGCAGTCGCTTGCTGGCAGAATTGCGCGACGACCCAACATTACAGGATTGGTACGACGCGGTGGAATCTTGTCTATGCGAATGCTTTCTAGCTCAAGGGATGCCGGGCGAAGCGGTTGCGCATGCTGAATCGCTTTACAATCGGCGAAGCCAAAGAATCGGCGAGAATCATCCCGCAACCTTAGTCAGCAAGCGACAGTTGGCCGCAGTTTTGGCCGGGACAAGTCAAAACGAACGGGCCAAAGTTTTGCTCGCTGAAGTGCAAGCTGCCGAGGCGTCGATAAGTGACAATTGGAATGGCGGTCTAATAGATGCGTTTGTGCGGCAGGGAATGACAGCCAGTCGCTCCGGCGACCACGACCTAGCTGCACGTTACTTTCTTACCGCTGTATTCGGCGACCAAAAGATCCAATTGAATCCATATGGTCACCTGACACATTACGCGCGGGAACTGAGAAATGTGAAGGATTTTGATGCGGCTCATCGAGTTTCGCGTTTCCTTCAGCAATCGCTCAAGCAGGACTTCCAGCTCTCCGATGCAAGCCATCTAGCACTTGCCCACATGCACACGATTGATTCGACGCTGCGACACGAAGGTCGTTACTTATCGGAACTGCTGTGGCAACTTCGCATTCTAGTTGCTCGGTATCGCTATCAAGGGAGCCAACATCCCGAAACGCAGTGGACGCTAGAAAAAACTGGAACCGCGATGCTCAAAGCGATTGGGCGATATCACTTAGCCTACGACATTCAAGGACTCAAATCCGACATCGATCGCATGTGGTACTTCACATGCACAGAAGTTGAACGCCCTGTAGTCACACACGACGAGCGAACTGGCGAGTATCAGCTCGTGTGGTTCCGAGACGAAGAACATTGAGGATGCCAAATCATGGATTCAGAATCGGGAAACACATCTGCACTCCTTGTCAAACACTATTCGTTGCTGCGACAAAAAGCGAAGCGTGTCATTTTGCAACGCGGCAAGAACAGCCTTATTGATCCGACTGAACTATTGCACCAAGCCGTGGTCGAGAATCGCAGGTCCAGTAACCAAGAACCGCGCCGGGCGTACGGGTCAACGCGTGAATTCATAGCAGCCATGTTGCGCAGAATGGAATATTCGCTGATCAGCGACTACCGTCGCCGCACAGCACAGAAGCGAGGAGGCGGTCAGACTCGTATCCCGCTGGAAGTCGCACTCGATCGCAAAGCAGAATGCGACGACAGCGATGACAGTAGTCACCGCCGCACCGCAATGCTTGCTGAACTATTGCGTGAAATGGCGCAAGTGAATCCCGTCGCAACGGATGTGATTCGATTGCGGTTCTTCGATGGACTCACGGAACAAGAGGCTGCGAATCACTTGGCGATATCAAGAACTCGCACACAGCGCGAAGCAAAATTCGCCAAGGAGTGGCTCCAGCGCAGATTGAAGCAAAGCGATTCGACATCTGCCTACCTGCATCCAACGCACTGAATTGCGGCCTCAAATCTACCGATCACGCAGCATATAAACCACCAAAAGGAAAACCATGTCAACCGAGCGAATCGCCATCGTCACCGGCGCGGGTAGCGGGATTGGACGCCACTGCGCGTTGGCCCTGATCAAAGATGGATTTCATGTCGCGCTGGCCGGTCGCCGAGTCGACAAGTTGGAGGAGACGGCCGCGCTGGCCGACAACTCAGCACTCGCCATTCCCGTCGCGACCGATGTGACTCAGCCGGAATCTGTCGACAATTTGTTCGACACGATTAAGGACAAGTTCGGTCGAGTGGATGTGCTGTTCAACAACGCAGGAATCGCATTGCCGGCGACCGACGTTGAAGACATCTCTTTCGAAAAATGGAACGAAGTCGTTGCGGTCAACCTGACCGGCATGTTTCTTTGCATTCAAGCGGCAACGAGGATCATGAAACGACAAGATCCCATGGGCGGTCGAATCATCAACAACGGTTCGATCTCGGCGTATATGCCTCGGCCCAAGTCGATCGCGTACACGGCAACGAAACACGCCGTCACTGGATTGACACGTTCTACGTCGCTCGATGGTCGCGAGTTCAACATCGCTTGCGGCCAAATTGATATCGGAAACGCCGACACGAACATGGTTGCTGCGATGAAAAAAGGAGTATTGCAGGCGAACGGTTCCACGGCTGTCGAACCGACCATGGACATTCAAAACGTTGCGGACGCAGTTGTGTACATGGCAAATTTGCCACTGGCTGCCAATGTGCAGTTCATGACCGTCATGGCAAGCTCGATGCCGTACATTGGTCGCGGTTAGCGTCTATAATCTGCGACCAACAATCTGACTTTTTTTCTCGAAGCAACGAGGCATCAAATGCGAATTCTTGTAACTGGCGGAGCTGGAATGATCGGCCGCAAGCTGATTGCTCGATTGGCCGCGGACGCAAACCTGCGCGGACAGCCAATCGAACACGTAACGTCGTTCGACATCGTCGAGGGAGAAGCTCCCACCGATGCACCGTTTGGCTTTGAAGCTCGCGCCGGTGATCTCCGAGACTCCGAAACCGTAAAACGCCTAGTCGATGACGAACCTGACGCGATCTTTCACCTTGCGGCCGTTGTGTCAGGTGAAGCGGAAAAAGACTTCGATAAAGGATACGGCATCAACCTGGAAGGGACTCGCCACCTGCTCGAATCAGTTCGACAAAAAGGCAGTCACCCGCGGTTTGTATTCGCCAGTTCGATTGCAGTCTTCGGCGCGCCGTTTCCTGAAGCGATCGGCGACGAGTTCTTTTGTACTCCACTGACGTCATACGGTACGCAAAAAGCAATCGGCGAGTTGTTGATTTCAGATTACTCACGACGAGAAATCCTAAACGGCATATCGATTCGCTTGCCGACCATTTGCGTTCGTCCCGGCAAACCGAACGCGGCCGCGTCTGGATTCTTTTCCAACATCATTCGTGAACCGCTCGCTGGCGAAGAAGCCGTTCTGCCCGTGTCGGAAGACGTTCGACATTGGCACGCCAGCCCACGAGCCGCCATCGGGTTCCTGCTCCACGCCGCAACAATCGATTTGGATACCGTGGGCGCTCGCCGAGCTCTCACCATGCCCGGACTCTCAGTCACGATTGGAGAACAAATCGCTGCTCTGCGAGAAGTTGCAGGCGAAAAAGTTGTCGCTCGAATTCGCCACGAACCGGACGACTTCACACAAAAGATCGTCGCCGGTTGGCCCCGAAACTTCGACGCGTCGCGAGCGCAAAGCTTAGGCTTTTCCGCCGACAGCAGCTTTGCAGAGATCATTCGAAATCACATTGAAGATGAGCTAGGCGGCGAGATCGCTTAGGAGAATACTCGAAGAGCAACCGTTGAGATTGGTTCATAGGGCGGGCTAACACACCGACAAGCGACGCGCAGCGCCTACTTCCAGGTCCACGCGGTTATCGAATCCAGACTGCGGATGAATATCTGGCCATTGGAGTAGGCGAGGTGCGCCCAGGATGGTTGCTCGCTGACTTTCCTTTTCGATAGTTCCGTGTATTTTTCAGGATTGGCGGCGATGAGCCGGAGGTCACCTCGCTCGTCAAGCGACAACACTTGATTGCCGTTGGCGATCATGCTCCAGTACTTGCCGAATGGTGTTGTTGTCCACTGCGCTTTCCCGGTAGAGATATCCAGGCAACTGAATCGTTGGTTCTTCAGGTGCAGATAGACGTCATTTCCAATGAGAACTGGCGACGACATGTACGCCTGCTGCTTTGTCCGCCACGACTCCTGGATCGACAGCTTCGCAGCGGCATTCTGAGTTACCGTGAATAGAAAAGTCGCACCACCATGCGAACTCGTAAAAATCGAATCGCCGATGACTAGCGGAGTTAGTATGTTCATTCCGCGAGTTGCTGGAATAGATTGGCTCCAAAGTTCTCGGCCACTGTCGATATCTACTCCTACCATTCTGGTTCGCGCCTGCGCGATGATCTGCCGTTTTCCGGCAAGTGTTGCGATAACTGGTGATGAAAACGGACTAGCTCCCATGCTTTGCCCAATAGCACCTCCTGCATCCGAGCTCGACCTCCAAATGATCTCCCCGTTAGCTTTCCTGATCTTAACGACTGCGAATGCGGCCTGAACAAAGATAAAGTCACCATCGACCAGCGGCGAACACACCGCACCGAACGCAGGAATTTCCGTCTTGAACTGCTTTGGAAAGTCGACTCGCCACACTTCTGTGCCTGTTTCGATGTCAAGTGCTACGAGAACATCTCTGATGCCCATGACGTAAAGGAACTTGCCGTCACAAGTCGGAGTGGATCTGATCCAGCTTCCATTAGCAGCCGCAAAGAATGGGACGTTCATTGCTCCAGACCACTCGGCTTTCCAGAGCTCTTCTCCCGTTCTTCGATCGAGGGCAGTTACGACTTCGTGCGAATTGTTTCGAGTTTCTGTTACAAATACACGATTGCCAACGACAATCGGTCCGGAGTAACTCGGACCAAGTGGCACCCGCCAACTAGCTTGTAGATGCAGGGCGTCCAATGACTTCGGCCAGTTAGTATGCTCGATTTGAGCATCTCGTGTGGGGCCTCGCCACTGAGACCAATCTTCCGTTCCCAAATTAGGAATGGCAGCAACTACTGCCATCAACGTCGCCATTCCGACAGTCATACTTCTAACCTAACCTTTCAGCCAGCGATATCGTTTTGGCTATTTGTAGTCGACTCTTTGAAGATGACCACCAAAACGACAGGAAGCGGCTTTTCGAAGGCCGTCCAGTAGGTTTCATATAAGTAAGAAGAATTCTCTATCGTTGCCACGAATGGTGGCAAGCCAGCGGGAAGCCCCTAAACATCACGTCCGAGTACGCATCGACTTACCGCTGTAATGAGATTCGCTTAGCAGTGCTCAATCCCTGGAACACAAGGTCTTATTCGTGGTGGTTTGACGCGAAATGGCCAGATCAGCGTCAAATGACGCAGCCAATCGTTCTCGACTAGTAGGTTCAGGAATGCGACGCAATTCTTACGCGCATTCTTGCTGTGTCATACAGTGGAACGCACCAAGCCCACCGACAATCCATCTCGCGGGCAAGCCAATCACTTCTCTGGCTGGAAACAAGTCGGACAAAATCGAGAGCGCAGTCTTGTCGAGCACGTCGCCGAATTGTGGCACAAGCACTGCTCGATTGACGATATAGAAGTTGGCGTAACTTGCTGGCAAATATTGATCGCCCAGGAATATCTGACTCGGCATGGGCAAATCGACGACCGAGATGTCCGGTCGCTTCTGAGCAATGCGGTCGCGGTTTTCCGCAAGTTGAGGCAAGTCATCGCGGACCGCAATCGTAATGACTTTTTCCGAAACAAATCTGGCGATTTGGTCGACGTGTCCGTCCGTGTCGTCGCCGGGAACATCGCCTTCCAACCAGATGATTTCGTCGGCGCCAAGTTGCTCGCTGAGCAACGATTCAAATCGCGACTTGGTCAATCCTTCGTTTCGAGTATCGCTCAGGACGCACGATTCGGTCGTCAGAACCGTGCCCGCTCCATTTCCGTCGATCGCTCCACCTTCCAACACAATTTCGTTCGCGAACCTTCGACGGCCGAGTATTTCTGCAACTCGCATCGGCACGCGATTGTCATTGTCAAACGGTGGATACTTGCCGCCCCAAGAATTGAACTTCCAGTCGATCAGCGTTTTCGGCAACGACGCATCCGGCGCTGTGAGAAACGTTGGGCCGTGGTCTCGAATCCAGGCATCGTTTGTGGGAACGTCGTGAATCGTGATGTTGGGGTAATTGCCAACAGCACTCGACGCCGAATCGGCTGCTGCGCCGGACGCTAGAACGTTGACCGGTTCATATTCCGCGATCGCTCGCGTGAATTGAATGAACTCTTGCAGAGCGTCATCAAAAACGCCCGGCCAAGTGTCTCGATTGTGCGGCCATGAAAGCCACGTCGAAGCGTGCGGCTCCCATTCGGCCGGCCACCTGTATCCTAATGAACGCGGCGATAGGGCCGCGGGTTTGTCAGTCGACATAGCGCTTGAGAATCTCTTCGTAGGCGTCGATTCGGCGGTCACGCAAGAACGGCCAATGAGTGCGGACCACATCGATTTGATCAAGATTGCATTCGGCCATAATCGTTTCCGGCTGCGAGTCAGACGCTTCGGCCAGCAAGTTGCCATTCGGGTCACAAATAAACGAACTGCCCCAAA
>JAGQPC010000148.1 GCA_020426925.1 Planctomycetales bacterium
GACGTACTGCGGATCGAGAATTCGGCTGGACGATGCGAGTGGATCGATCGCCGGATAAATACCTTTTTCCGAAATCGATCGTTCGAGGTAAATGAACGCGTCGAGCTGGCCGAATGCAGTTGCCGGAGCAGGGTCGGTCGGATCGTCGGCCGGAACATACACGGCCTGAACTGACGTAATAGCGCCTTTACTTGTCGAAGCGATACGTTCCTGCAATGCACCCATCTCAGTTGCCAACGTCGGCTGGTAACCCACAGCCGAAGGCATACGTCCGAGCAACGCTGACACTTCACTTCCGGCTTGCGAGAAACGGAAAATGTTGTCGACGAAGAGCAGCGTGTCTTTTCCGGTGGTGTCTCGGAAATATTCGGCCATCGTCAATGCTGAAAGAGCAACTCGCAGACGCGATCCTGGCGGTTCGTTCATCTGACCGAAGACCATGCAGGTTTGCTCGATAACACTGCGGCCGGTGTCGCCCATTTTGGTTTCTTGCATCTCGAGCCACAGGTCCGTTCCTTCACGAGTTCGTTCACCAACACCCGCGAAAACAGAGTAACCACCGTGGCTGGAAGCGATTCGAGCGATCAACTCGGTAAGAATAACCGTCTTGCCGAGACCAGCCCCACCGAACAGTCCAGCTTTACCACCGCGAACAAACGGAGTTAGGAGGTCGACAACTTTGATACCCGTTTCGAACAGTTCGGTGTTTGTCGAGAGGTCGGCGACCGGCGGCGCTTCTCGGTGAATCGACCATCGTTCCTTCGTGTTGACTTCACCTCGGCCATCAATTGGTTCGCCCAGAACGTTAAACACACGGCTGAGTGTCTCTTCACCGACAGGTACAGAAAGCGGGCCACCGGTGTCGACGCAGTCTTGACCGCGGACCATGCCGTCGGTGCTGCCCAACGCGACGCAGCGAACCTTGCCACCACCCAAGTGTTGCTGGACTTCACCAGTAAGATTCAGTTCGACACCTTTGTCTGAACTGAGGATCTTCACGGCGTTGTAGATGTCCGGCAGACTGTCGTCTGGGAACTGAGCGTCGAACGTCGATCCGATTACCTGAGTGACCTTTCCTACGTTTCCGGTTGCCGTGGCCATATCTTACTTTCTGCTTCTTTATTGTCGTTGACGGCTAGGCCGCCGTTCGTTTGTTTGGTTTGCGGTTACTTGTTGAGAGCCTCAACGCCGCCAATGATTTCCATTATTTCGCCAGTGATTTGTGACTGGCGAGCACGGTTGTAGGTCATCGAAAGTTGCTTGATGAGTTCGCCAGCGTTTTCAGTGGCACCCTTCATCGCGACCATTCGAGAAACTTGTTCGCTGACCGCCGCGTCGAGGAAACACTTGAACAGCTTGATTTTGAAGCTGGCCGGTACGACCTCTTTCAAAACCGATTCTGCCGACGGGAAGAATTCGTAATCGCCGCCTGAACCAGCAGCTTCGTCTTCGTCACCAGTGTCTAGCGAACCAAGTGGCAGCAGCGTTTCGACAACGGGGTATTGTCGAGCGACGTTTTCGAATTTCGTGTAGGCGACGTCGAGTCGGTCGACTTCGCCCAACGTGTACGCTTCCAGGTAGCGATCGGCGAGTTCTTCGACTTCTTCGTATCTCGTTTTGTCTTCAAACTGCATGTAGGTTCGGTCGGCTATTACGCCTCGGTATTTGAATGCGCCAATACCACGTTTTCCCGAAACTTCAAGTTCCGATTCGGTGTAACCCGCCTGCAACTCGTTCCATCGCCGCAGGCCAGCGCGTTGAACGTTCCCGTTATATCCGCCGCACAGACCTCGGTTTGCTGTGAGCACCAGAAGGACAGCTTTGTTCGTGCTGGTACGTTGCTCGAGTAACGGGTGCGAAACCTCGAGTCCCGCCTTGGAGAGGTCGCTCACGAGTTTTGTGATTTGGTTCGTGTATGCGGTCGCGGCGGAGGCTCGATCCATGGCTTTTTTGAAACGAGCGGTCGCGATCAACTCCATCGTTCGAGTGATCTTGCGAATATTTCGAACCGACTTTCGTCGTTTGTCTAACGCTCTAGCATTTGCCATCGATTACTTCACCAACCGAATTATGTATTGGTATCTAAAGTCGTCACCGCGGTTGGCTTTGATTGCCGCCACCGCAGCGTAGACCGCTCCAATTCCTACCAGGACGAAAGTGAGCGGCATCAAAAAACACGTTGAGGCAGCGACGAGGCTGCCGATCAAAATGTTGAGCTGAAAGTTTAATGCTTCCAAGCCTTGAGTCGCTACAAACTTCGATTCCTCTTTTTTTAACAACCAAATTATCAGGGCCCCAAAAACGGGAAATACAAGCTGGCTCAAATGAGCCAGCAGTGCCCAAAGTCGATCGTCCGAACTAGCTGGAGTTTCGACGGTATCTTGAATGGGAGGACGGTCCATTTACGCCGCCTCGCGTTCGGCGTTATGCGGACGCAGCTGTTGCTTCCGCGGCACGCATGTACTGTGTGTTGAAGTCACTCAGGATCTGTCGGATCTTTGCCTCAGTGTCGCCGTCAATTTCGCTCTTTTCGCGGATCGACGAAATGACATCTTCGTGGCTGCGATGCATCAGATCGAGGAAATCAGTTTCCCACTGTCGCACTTCACTGACCGGAATCTTGTCGAGGTAACCTTGTGACCCGGCAAAAATGCTGAGTACTTGATCGACGACGTCCATCGGTGCGTACTGGGGCTGCTTGAGCAATTCGACCATTCGGTAACCGCGGTCAAGCTGCAATTGCGTTGCGGCATCGAGTTCCGTACCGAGCTGAGCGAACGCCTCCAACTCGCGGAAAGCAGCCAGATCGAGTCGAAGACCACCAGCTACTTTTTTCATGGCCTTAATCTGAGCAGCACCACCAACTCGCGAAACCGAAATACCAGCGTTCATCGCAGGACGAATACCGGCGAAGAACAGGTCAGGCTGCAGATAAATCTGTCCGTCCGTGATCGAAATCACGTTCGTCGGAATGTAAGCGGAAACTTCACCTTCCAGCGTTTCGATAATCGGCAGCGAGGTTAACGATCCTCCGCCAAGTTCGTCAGAAAGTTTGGACGAACGTTCGAGCAATCGGCTGTGGCAGTAGAATACGTCACCTGGGTACGCTTCGCGACCTGGCGGTCGACGCATGAGGAGCGACAGTTCGCGATAGGCTACGGCTTGCTTCGACAAGTCATCGTACACGATCAAGGCGTGCTCACCTTTGTTCATGAAGTACTCGGCCATCGCGGTTCCGGAGTACGGAGCGATGTACTGCATCGGTGCGGGTGAGCTTGCACCCGAAACGATCACGGTCGTGTATTCCATCGCGCCGTGTTTTCGCAGAATTTCGACGACACCGGCAACGGACGAGTCCTTCTGTCCGACGGCGACGTAGAAGCACTTAACGCCCGAGTCTTTCTGGTTCAGGATGGCGTCGATCGCGATCGCGGTTTTGCCCGTCTTGCGGTCACCAATGATCAGTTCTCGCTGGCCTCGACCGATGGGCGTCATCGCGTCGACAGCTTTAATGCCGGTTTGCAGAGGCTCGCCGACCGGTTGTCGAGCGGCAACGCCTGCGGCCAATGTTTCGACTGGAAGTCGTTCGGTGGTTTCGATTGGGCCCATGCCGTCGATGGGATTGCCGAGTGCGTCCACGACGCGTCCGATCACTGCGTCACCAACGGGAACTGAAAGAAGTTGGCCGACGCTTTTGACTTCGTCGCCTTCCTTGATTTTCAAGTAATCCCCGAGAATGATCACACCGACGCTGTTTTCTTCCAGGTTAAACGCGAGGCCGATAATCCCACCGGGGAACTCGACCATTTCGCCAGCCATCACGCCGGATAGCCCGTAGACACGAGCAATACCATCACCGACTTCCAGGACTGTGCCCACTTCACGAACGTCAACTTGATCGCTGAACTGTTCGATTTCACGCTGAATGACTGACGCGATTTCGTCCGTATTGAACTTCATGGATAACCACTACCTCGTTCGTTTAAGTCAACCTTCTGCCGCAAAGCGGCTGGTTGCGCTTCGCATTTCTTGCGCTGTTCTTGCAACTGCTTCGGTTCGCAACCGAGCAAGTTTGTTCGCCACACTTCCGTCAAATACTTTATCACCGATCTTCACGACCAACCCGCCGATCAGGGCAGGGTTTACGGAAGCCTTTAAATCGACTTCTGAACCAAGTCGGCTTCTGAGCACTTCAGCAATTCGGTCGGTGACACCGGAATCAACGGGCTCGGCAGTCGTAACGCTAACCGCAATACGCCCACGACTTTGATTGACTCCTTGCCGGACCGCTGCAGCGACTTGCCGAAGGCAATCGAGCCGACCGTGACGGTTTAGTACTTTCAAAAACTTCAGTACATCGTCCGAAACTCGACCACCGAAGATCCGATCGACCATCTGCGACTTTTCATGAACGTCGATTCGAGGTGAAGCCAACAGCGGTTCGACACCCGAGATTCGATCTAGCACTTCATCGACAATTGCATCGAGCTCGTCAGCAACACCTTCGGCGTTTTCGGAACCAGTGGCCCCGAGTAACGCTTTTGCGTAGGTTGCGCCAAGCCGTTGGCGGTCAATGTCCATGTCGTGACTATGTGAATCGGTCATCTGTTGATCTAATCCAGAATTCGACGGCCGGGAGCCAGTGCGTGCACTGTCAATGTAGTGCGATGCAGCTCCCTAGTTGTCGCTCGGGAAGTTTTCCAAAGCTTCGTTGATCAGTTGCGAATGATCTGCTGCCGACAATTGGCTGCCGACGATTTTGCCGGCAAGTCCAACTGCAGTGTCTACACTCTTTTCTGCCAAGCTTTGCAATGCTGCGTTCTTGGCTGTATCGATTTCACGAATCGCTCGGTTCTTTTCAGCAGCGGCAGCGGACTGTGCCTCTGCCAGAATTGTTTGCTTCTGAGATTCCGCGTCGCGTTTCGCTTCCTCAAGCATTTGCTTAACTTCAGCAGCAGCGTTTGCCAACTGCGTTTTGTGCTCGCTAAGCAATTGTTTGGCTTCTTCGTTCTGACGTCGCGCCTCTTCGATGTTGTCGGCGACACCTTGCTCTCGTTTGACGAGAGCCTCTGATATTGGCCCCCATGCAAACTTCTTCAAGATCGCCAGCAACAGGAGAAAAACAACTGCGGTGACAATCGCCAAATCGATATTAATCGAAAGTGGATTGTTCGCCGTGGCGTCAGCGGGCCCGTGTCCATGGTCGCCCTCTGAATGGTCATCACCATGCTCTCCACCGTCGGCATTATCTTCCGCGTGCACACCGCCATCGGTCGAAACCTCAGCTTGTGCGCCGTGACCATCACCTTCGTCATCGGCTGCGAATGCAATGGATGCCGTCAGGCAGAAAGCCGTCACCGTCAGCATCAAAAGCTTTGCAATGCTGTTGGATTTCATGTATTTCTCCCGTGATTGAGACGCTCCGTCCAAATACGTGACCTAGGCTGTCGCGTAACCGAACCAGCAAACAGCCAAAGCAAAGAACGTCGCACCCTCGATCAGGGCCGCAGCAATGATCATCGCCGTCTGGATGTTGTTGGCGACCTCTGGTTGGCGAGCCATGCTCTCAACGGCCGATGCGCCAATTTTTCCAATGCCCAATCCGGCACCGATCAAAACCAGTCCTGCACCGAACGCAGAACTGAACGAGACGGTCGAGCCGTCTTGACCGAAAACGGGACTTGCTACAGCCATCGCAGCAACTGTTAAACCAATGATTTTTACCCAATTAACCACTTGTTAACTCTCCTGTAATTCTTACCAGGTATATGAGTGTAGACTTACCAATTCGAACCTAGTGAGGATGAACGGCAGAACCAATAAACAAAGCTGACAAAAACGTGAAAATGTACGCCTGCAAAAACGCTACAAACAATTCGAGCAGGCTTAGGCCCGTTGCGCCTAAGACGCTAACGAAGCTGACCGGGACAGCGATCACATAACTTGAGCTGTAATAACAGATAGCCGCCACAAAGGCGGTTAAGACTCCCAGTACCAAGTGACCTGCAACCATGTTCGCTAACAAACGAACGGCGAGGACAAAGTGCTTGATAAACAATCCTAAAACTTCGATCGCAAAAACCATCGGCTTGATCAAGATTGCCATCGGGCCAGGCAAATCCATGTGTGGAACCTGAGCCTTCCAGAAACCGACTGCACCCAAGGCCTTCATGCCGCTAACCAGGACAACTCCAAACGTGATGAAGGCCAAAGTTCCTGTCGTGGCGAAAGCCCCTGTCGGCGATCCCATCCAAGGAACCATACCGATCAGGTTGCAGCCAAGTACGAAAAAGAAAATCGTCCACAGGTAGGGAAGGAATCGGTCGGCGTCGTGCTTACCGATCGTCGGCCGAGCGATCTCGTCTCGAATAAAGACCAGAAAGACTTCCAGGAGATTCCAAAACTTGCCCTTGGGAACGCCAGACTTGACTTTTCCAGCCAACATTGCGAACAGCGCCACAATGATAATGGACACCACAACTTCCAGGACCATGAACCGCGTGATTTGGAAGTTCCACGGCTCAATAAACTCGTTGAGCGGCGCGGGCAGTTTGCTGCCTTCAAAGATGGGCTTTTCCGCCATTCCCGCGAACGGCTGAGGGATATGGATGTGCTCGCCGAACGCGCGAGGCAAGTGAAAATCTGTACTGTCTTTCACATGACCCAGCAGGTGTTCTAGAGTCAGCGGATCATGAAACGTATCAGATGCCATCAGCCAATACCTCCGCTAACGCTTCCAGGCAAGCTGGAAACCAATACAAAAACTTCTAGGCTTAGGCCAATCATATTGAGCACTGCTAGCCAAGGGACAAATCCGTACTGCATCAAGTCTGGCCATTGCTCTTGGACAACAAAACAGGTCAGCAGGAGAATGCCCATGCGAATCGTCATGTCAAAGCCAAAACGGATCAAAGCTGCGTGCTTTCCTCCGATAAGTTCACCTAGCGTTATGGAAAAGACTCCCACTCCAAGGCAAATGGCTCCGGCAAGTGTTACTGCGACACATGCAGGTATCCCGCCAAGCAAATAGGCAACTGGAGAGACAAACAGCTGAACTGCGGTCAAAACAGCAACAACCAACAGCAGTCGACGCAAGTACGACTTCTGGATGAACTTTCCAAGTGCTGTGTCAGCGATTTCCATCGTCGCCAGTTGATCGTTTGTATTTGTTAGAGGCGGACAATGCCTTGACAAAGTTTATGAAACTTATCGTACCCAAGAGCATTCCCAGGAATAGACCGCAGACTGTAAAGATCGGTGATCGCTCAAGCCAAATATCTGTCCAATAGCCGAAAACAACCGGCAACACGAATTGGAAGCAAATCGTGGTGACTTGAGAGACTACGTGATATGCCTTCGCGGTGCTGGAACGTTGATCGGATGGTTGATTGACCACTCAGATCTTCCTGCTGTCAGGTGTGTCGCGTGAATTTATCCCATTGATTTCTAAGGGTCAACAGACCGCGATGCTAATTCGTGCTTTTTTTCACAAAGTATTTTTCGGCAACGCAACTCTCTGGCGCAAAACAACTTGTAACGCGCGAGGTGCAGCCACATCTCGGCTGAATCCCCTTCGTCTCAGGTGTCGGGCAAAACGCACAGATTTTTATTTGCAGTTCTTTGGAGGGGTTCATGTTTGGAGTTTCGTGCGGTTTCGGGTAAGCTTTCCGCTCTTGGGGACAATCGCATCGAACTAGTCCGGTTCACGAGGACGTTTTGATGCGATGGCCAAAAGCCGCACCCTCAATGGCAAGCACATCCATCCCACCTAGTGTTGTCCGAGGTCAATTCACGCTTATTGCCCGGCCCACCGTGCCACTGCCAAGACACCTGATATCTCTAGGCGTGTGCTGCGAGGACTGCGGCACTACTAGAGAACTACTGACAGCTCGCAAGGATGCACAAACTTTGTTGTGACGATTTTGCCTGTGCAAATTGTCAAGTACTGGAGGTATAAGAAGTTGATCACCGCTGCGACTCTTCAGGAATACACATCGAAAGACTTAGGTCAGATGGCCAAGAAGCGAGGTATCGCTGGCTGGCACTCAATGCGTAAAGCTGAACTAATTAAGGCACTTGTTAAAGACTCACAGACAAACCCACGGGGCAAATCTGTTGGAAAAACTGTCCGTCCAAAGACTGAGGTCGAAACCTCATCTGCACCCAAGTTGAAGCCTCGTGTGACATCTGTTGGCAGGAATGTCTCGCACGGAAAAATTCCGACTGAACTGGAGAAAAATCTGGCGGGCGCCACCAGCAATGGAAACGGAACCCGTGATCGCCTGGTTTTGATGGTGCGCGATTCTTATTGGCTGCATGCCCATTGGGAAATCACCAGCAGTGCGATTCAGCGAGCTCAGGCTGCGATGGCCGAGGCTTGGCATACTGCTAAACCGGTGTTGCGATTGTTCAATGTGGAAACCGGAAACACCACTAGCACGATTGAGCGACACACTCGCGATATCCCGATTCACGGCGCCGTCGACAATTGGTACATCGACGTAAATGATCCGCCAAAAGGTTATCGCGTTGAGATCGGATTTGTCTCTTCGAGCGGTCGTTACCACGCGGTTGCTCGCAGCAACACGGTTGTTACACCTCGACCTGGAAGCAGCGACACGCTGGACAGGCACTGGGGCGACGTCGCCGAAAACTGTGAAAAGATTTTTGCGATGAGTGGCGGATACTCAGACGACGGACGCCACACCGACGAAATCCAAGAATTGTTCGAAGAGCGTCTCAGGCGTCCGATGGGTTCTCCGATGGAGACTCGGTTTGGAATGGGTGCGAATTTAGAAGATTCTAGCTCGCGTGATTTGTCGTTCGACTTAGACGCCGAAATGATCGTGTACGGGTCGACCAAATCCGATGCTTACGTGACGCTTGGTGGCGAGCCCGTCAAGCTTCGTCCAGACGGCACATTCACAGTTCGTCTCAGCATGCCTGATCGGCGTCAAGTGCTACCTGTCGTTGCGTGCACTCGCGACGGAATGAAACAGCAGACGATCGTGCTTGCAGTGGAACGCAACACGAAGGTCATGGAACCCGTGATGCGAGATTCTGCGGAATACTCATAAACAGGCGACTGAAATTCATTTGGTGCATTCAT
>JAGQPC010000149.1 GCA_020426925.1 Planctomycetales bacterium
AACTCAAAGCCGCCAGCGATCTGGGTGTGCCGGTGGTCGGCGTGGGACTTCTCTACCAACGAGGGTATTTTCGCCAGGTGATCGATCAGAGCGGGACGCAACAGGCCCTCTTCCCCTATAACGATCCCGGACAATTGCCGATCAGCCCCTTGCGGCAATCAAATGGAGAATGGTTGCGGTTGGAGATCGCCTTACCTGCTTACTCGATCTGGCTGCGCGTCTGGCAGGTCCAGATCGGCCGAGTGAAGCTCTACCTGCTGGACAGTAATGATGCGGCCAACTTTCCCGCACATCGTGGAATTACCAGCGAGCTGTATGGCGGCGGGCCCGACCTGCGGCTGATGCAGGAATTGATTCTCGGTATCGGCGGTTGGCGATTACTAACGGAGCTTGGCATCCAACCGGAAGTCTGTCATCTAAATGAAGGACATGCTGCCTTTGCAGTGCTGGAACGCGCCCGACATTTCATGGAAGAATCTGGCCAACCATTCGAGGTCGCTCTCGCCGTGACGCGAGCCGGAAACTTGTTCACGACGCATACCGCTGTTGCTGCTGGCTTCGACCGCTTCGCCCCGCACCTGATTGAACAGTATCTCGGGCGATACGCTCAGCAGCGACTTGGCATTTCTGTTCATGATCTACTTGCTTTGGGCCGACAGAATCCAGGCGACGAGGCGGAAGCATTCAACATGGCCTACTTGGCAATCCATGGAAGTGGTGGCGTCAATGGTGTCAGCCGGCTGCATGGGCAAGTCAGCCGAAGAATCCTCGAGCCACTTTTTCCCCAATGGCCCGAAGATGAAGTGCCCGTCGGACATGTGACCAATGGCGTCCACATGCCGAGCTGGGACTCCGAGGCGGCCGACAAGCTTTGGACGCACATGTGTGGCAAAGAACGCTGGCTTGGAACCAGCGAAACGTTGGAGTGCGACATTTGCCGCGTTTCGGATGAACAACTCTGGCAGTTTCGTATCGACGCGACGCATTCACTGGTCGATTACGCTCGCGAGCGACTCTCGCGACAATTGGCGGCGTCGGGTTCGCCATCCGAGGAAGTCGTAGCCGCCAAGCATCTGTTTGATCCAAACACGCTAACACTTGGATTCGCGCGCCGCTTCGCTACCTACAAACGTCCAAACTTATTGCTGCACGACCCCGCGCGGCTGCTTCGGCTGCTGACCGATCCTGAACGCCCCGTGCAACTCATTATCGCCGGTAAAGCTCACCCCGCCGACCAGGTCGGTCAAGCGTTAATTCGCCAATGGGTGGAATTTATCCGCGGGCCGGAGGCCCGAAAGCATGTCATCTTTTTGAGCGACTACGACATGCTGCTCAGCGAACAATTGGTGCAAGGTACCGATGTTTGGGTCAATACGCCGCGTCGGCCTTGGGAAGCGAGCGGAACAAGCGGCATGAAGGTGTTGGTCAACGGCGGTATCAATCTTTCGGAGCTGGACGGGTGGTGGGCGGAGGCCTACACGCCGGAAGTCGGCTGGGCGATTGGCGACGGACAAGAACACGAAGACGATCCGGCCTGGGACGCAATCGAAGCGAATCAGCTTTACGACGTGCTTGAACAGGAAGTGATCCCTGAGTTCTACGCTCGCAACGAGCACGGAATTCCGACGCAGTGGCTCGCGCGTATGCGGGCCAGCATGTCGCTGCTGACGCCACAGTATTCGGCGGTCCGCACCGTTCGAGAGTATACCGAGAGGCACTATCTTCCGGCCGCGACCGCCTACCACAAACGGGCTGATTACAACGGCGCAATGGGAACGAGTATCGTGAACTGGGAACACTCACTCCGTGAAAAATGGAGTTCGCTGGCGTTCGGTGATGTCAATGTTCAAACGTCCGAATCAGAGCACCGATTCGACGTTGACGTATATCTCGACGGACTCGATCGGAATTTTGTGCAAGTCGAACTCTATGCAAACGGCCTTGATGGAGAAGCTGCGATTCGGCAGCAGATGACACGCGAAGAAAGGCCTAGCAGCAGCGAATCGCACTGGGCGACCTATCGAACGTCGGTACCTGCAACGCGGCCTGCTTCGGACTTCACGCCTCGCATATTACCCACACACGCGAGCGTCGCGGTCCCATTGGAACTCGATCTAATCCGGTGGCAGCATTGACGCACGACAACATCCTGACAATCAACGGCGGCTCGTCGAGCATCAAGTTCGCACTTTATCAAACGAGCGTTGCCCTCAAGCGAACTTTCGTTGGAAAGGTTGAGCGTATTGGATTGCCTGGAACGCAGCTAACGTTCAATGACCTGATCGAAGGCCAGAGCGACAACTTTGAGGTCGCGGCCTCCGACTATGATACGACTGTAACGTTTCTGGTGGACTGGCTTGAATCGCAAGCTGGATTTCCTTCGGTGGTTGGCGTGGGCCACCGCGTGGTCCATGGAATGCAGCACAGCCAACCCGAGGTCATTACCCCCGAACTGTTGGACGAGTTACATCGTATCAGCCCATTCGCTCCCGAGCATCTCCCCGGCGAGATCAAACTCATCGAAGCGTTCGCCAAGCGGCATCCAAAGCTGCCACAAGTCGCCTGCTTTGACACGGCGTTTCATCGCACCATGCCACGCGTCGCAACATTGCTTCCGATCCCGCGTCGCTACGAATTATTGGGAGTCCGACGCTATGGATTCCATGGACTGTCGTACTCCTACTTGATGCAAGAACTCGCTCGACTTGGCGATCCAGCCGCAACCAACGGCGGCGTGATCCTTGCCCACCTCGGAAACGGGGCCAGCATGGCGGCTGTCCGCGATGGCAAGTGCATTGATACCAGCATGGGTTTTACTCCGACGGCCGGATTGCCAATGAGTACCCGCAGCGGCGATTTGGACCCGGGATTGGTCAGTTACTTTGCACGCACCGAGAGCATGACCACGATGCAGTTTGACCAGATGGTCAATCACGAATCTGGGTTGCTGGGAATCTCGGAGACAAGTTCTGACATGCGCGACTTGTTGACGAATGAAGCCGTGGACGTGAGGGCTGCCGAGGCCGTGGCGTTGTTCTGTTATCAGGCGAAAAAGCGGATCGGTTCTTTTGCCGCCGCGCTCGGTGGACTGGAGACACTCGCGTTCGCAGGAGGCGTCGGCGAAAACTCGCCGGTCGTTCGCTCGCGAATATGCGGGGGGCTGGATTTTCTCGGCATCGAGCTAAGCGAAACTAGCAACCTAGAAAACTCAATACTGATTTCGACGCCAGCCAGTCGCGTGGCCGTGCGCGTCATCCCCACCGACGAAGAATTAATGATCGCTACATTGGCCTGCCGTGCATTGGGGTTCCGCACTGAACAGTAACTCGAAGAAGACACGCCAGCAGCAAACAAATCGACGCTGCCAGCTACGCCCATTCGCACTCATTTTCAGGAAACAAGACAAATGCTTATTAAGTTCTCGACTGACAAAAACGTTAGTGAAGCGGCGGAAGCCTTGCAAGCTGCCGTCGTCGCCAACCATTTTGGCGTCATGCAGATTCACAACCTCAAGGAAACGATGGCGAAGAAGGGTGTTGAGTTTGAACAGGAGTGCCAGATTTTCGAGGTCTGCCAACCGCAACAAGCTAAAAGAGTACTCGATCAAAACATGAGCATCTCAACCGCGTTGCCCTGTCGCATCTCAATCTACGAAGAGGACGGAAAAACCGTCCTGGCGACGTTGAAGCCAACAACCATGCTGGCCATGTTCAATACATCCCAATTGGAAGAGGTGGCGCAGGAAGTCGAAGAGATGATTGTGAAAATCATGACCGAAGCGGCGGCCAGTCGAGTTCGTTGAATGTGCTGCAAATCCAAAGCGATGAAGCCAAGTGAAAATAGTTTGAATTCCTCACACAACCACCTTCTGCGCACAAGTGACTGAATATGGCTAAAGACCCCATCTGCGGTATGAAAGTGGACCCAACAAACGCATTGCAGGTCGTTCAAGGTGGGCAAACGTTCTATTTCTGCGGCGAACATTGCCGCCAGAAATTCCTTTCAACGAATGTCAAGGGCGTCCAGCTGGAACGTCCAGTCGTCACGAATCAAAGCGAGCACCTTCAGGGCGACGTGATTTACACGTGCCCGATGCATCCCGACGTGCAACAAGATCATTCCGGCGATTGCCCAAAGTGCGGCATGGCGCTTGAACCGAACACGGTGAGCGCCGACGATTCAGACAATGCCGCATTACGGGACATGACAAAGCGTTTCTGGATCGGCTCGGTACTTACCTTTCCAGTTTTTGTACTTGCAATGGCGCATATGGTTCCCGTAGTGAGCACCCAGCCTTGGGTGACGGGTGATGTTTCTCGCTGGATACAGTTTTTGTTAAGTATTCCCGTCGTCTGTTGGGCGGGATGGCCGTTTTTCAAACGCGGCTGGCGATCCATCGCGACGCTTCGTTTGAACATGTTCACTTTGATTTCCATTGGTGTCGGCGCCGCGTTTGCTTTTAGCGCTGTTGCGATGCTCACGCCACATTTGTTCCCAAAGGCGATGCAACACGAAGGTGGAGTTGGCATCTACTTTGAAGCTGCCGCGATGGTTGTAGTGCTCGTATTACTGGGGCAGGTGCTTGAGCTTCGCGCGCGCAGTCGTACAGGCAGCGCCATCAAAGCGTTGCTCAACCTTGCCCCACCTACGGCGCGACAGGTCGCAGCGGATGGAGATCACGAAGTCCCGCTCGACCATGTACGAGTGGGTGACTGGTTACGCGTGGTTCCCGGTGACAAAGTGCCGGTCGATGGCGAAGTGGTTGATGGAAATTCCAGCGTTGAAGAGTCAATGATTACCGGCGAACCGCTCCCGATAGAAAAAACGGTTGGCGACAAGGTGACGGCCGGCACTGTCAACGGCTCTGGCAGTTTCGTTATGCGAGCCGAGCGAGTAGGCAGCGACACGTTACTGGGACAGATCGTCAACATGGTTGCCGAAGCCCAACGCAGTCGCGCGCCTATTCAGGGACTCGCCGACAAGGTGGCGGGCATCTTCGTGCCGGTCGTGCTGGCGGTTTCCACGCTCACGTTTATTATTTGGATTTGGGTGGGTCCCGAACCCAGGCTCGCGCACGCGATCATTAACGCTGTTGCTGTCTTGATTATCGCCTGCCCATGCGCCCTTGGCTTGGCGACGCCCATGTCGATCATGGTTGGCGTTGGACGCGGTGCTCAGGAAGGCGTGCTCGTGAAAAACGCCGAGTCGCTCGAAAACTTGGAGAAAGTTGACACGCTCGTCGTAGACAAGACGGGTACACTCACGGAGGGTAAGCCAAGACTCTTGGACGTCTTGCCTCTGGATGGTTTTGACGCGAACACGTTCCTTCGCCTAGCCGCGTCGCTTGAGCAGAACAGCGAACATCCCCTGGCGGCGGCAATCGTTCTGGGCGCGAAAGAAAGAAACATCACTTTCGATGACGTGAATGACTTTCGCTCCGTGACGGCGGGTGGTGTTGCAGGAACCGTTAACGGCCAAACAGTGATGGTTGGCAAACCGAATTTCCTACGCAATGAAAAGATCACTGGCCTGGAACCGCTGGAAAGAACGGCCATGAACCTTCAGGAAGACGGCAAAACTGCGGTTTTC
Organism: Planctomycetales bacterium; assembly: GCA_020426925.1. Classification (GTDB taxonomy): domain Bacteria; phylum Planctomycetota; class Planctomycetia; order Pirellulales; family Pirellulaceae; genus JAGQPC01. The sequence goes on from JAGQPC010000149.1 coordinate 5,590, forward strand.
GTCGCCATCGACGGGAAGCCAGCGGGAATTCTTGCTTTAGCCGACCCGATCAAAGCTTCCACGGTGGAGGCTATCGCTGAACTTCACAACCTCGGTTTGAAACTCGTGATGCTCACCGGCGACAATCGACGTACCGCCGCCGCGGTGGCCGGACAGCTTGGACTTGATGAGGTCGAAGCGCAGATAGAACCCGCAGGAAAAGCCGCTTACGTCAAGAAGCTGCGCACGGACGGGAGGCATGTCGCGATGGCTGGCGACGGTATCAATGACGCGCCTGCGCTCAGCGAAGCGGATGTCGGCATTGCCATGGGTACCGGCACCGACGTCGCCATTCAAAGCGCGGGAATCACGCTGGTCAGTGGCGACCTACGTGGTATTGCCAAGGCCGTTCGACTCAGCCGAGCGACGATGTGGAACATCCGGCAGAATCTGATATTTGCCTTCATCTACAACGCACTTGGGATTCCGGTCGCAGCCGGCGTGCTCTATCCGTTCTTCG
>JAGQPC010000150.1 GCA_020426925.1 Planctomycetales bacterium
ATGATCAACGGGCTCGGCGTCGTCGGTTGGGGCGTTGGCGGTATCGAAGCGGAAGCCGTGATGCTCGGCCAACCACTTTATATGCTGATGCCCGAGGTTGTCGGTTTCGAGTTAACCGGAAAGTTGGCGCCTGGCGCAACCGCTACCGATCTGGTGCTGACAGTGACCGAAGCGTTGCGAGCCGAAGGCGTTGTTGGCAAGTTCGTTGAATTCTATGGCGATGGAGTGGCGAACATGTCGCTGGCGGATCGAGCCACGATCGCAAATATGGCGCCTGAGTACGGCGCAACGATGGGCTTTTTCCCGATCGATGATGAAACGCTGAATTACATGCGTCGGACTGGCCGCACCGATGCCGAAGTGAAGCTCGTTGAAAATTACACCAAAGCGCAAGGCCTGTTCCGAACAACTGATTCGCCAACTCCTGAATTTACCAAGACGTTGTCGTTAGACATTAGCACGGTCGTTCCGTCGCTTGCCGGGCCCAAACGGCCACAGGATCGCATCGCTCTCAGCGACATGAAAGATGCGTTCGAGCGTACGCTACGAGCGTCCGTTGCAGAACGTGGTTTCGCATTGTCGGAAACTGACCGTGGTCGAACTGGCACTGTAAACAACAACGGGGATTCCTCGACGATCGGACATGGCGCCGTTGTGATTGCAGCAATTACCAGCTGTACAAACACAAGCAATCCATCGGTCATGTTGGCCGCTGGATTGCTTGCCAAGAAGGCGGCGGAAAAAGGTCTGCAGGTTCCCAAACACGTGAAAACAAGCTTGGCTCCAGGATCACGAGTCGTGTCCGACTACATCGACAAGGCGGGACTGACGGACTCGCTTCGGCAGCTTGGATTTCACACGGTTGGCTATGGTTGCACGACATGCATCGGAAATAGCGGCCCACTGCCTGATCCAGTTGCTGCAGCGATCAATGAAGGTGATTTAGTAGCGTCTTCTGTGTTGAGCGGAAATCGCAACTTCGAAGGGCGAGTCAATCCACTGGTCAAAGCTAACTATCTGGCCAGCCCGCCGCTAGTTGTGGCCTATGCCTTGGCCGGGCGAACCGACATCGACTTAACCTCAGAACCGCTAGGAAAAGGCAGCGATGGCAATGATGTCTACCTGAAAGACATCTGGCCGACGCGGGAAGAAGTTGACTCGGCGATCAAGCAATCGGTTCTGCCAGAGATGTTCGCGAACCGATATGCCAGCGCTTTTGAGTCCAACGAACGATGGAACAAAATCGACGTCGATGCTGGTGATCTTTACTCGTGGGACGAAACGAGCACGTACATCCAAGAGCCGCCATTCATGGTTGGCCTGACACGCGACGTGTCGCCAATCGAACCGATCGAAAGTGCACGAGTATTGGCGCTGCTCGGCGATTCGGTCACGACTGATCACATTTCACCAGCCGGATCAATTGCGCAGAACAGTCCGGCCGGAAAGTATCTGCAAGGTCACAACGTTGCACCGGTCGATTTCAACAGCTACGGATCGCGCCGCGGGAACGACAGAGTGATGTTGCGCGGTACGTTTGCGAACATTCGCATTCGAAACCAACTCGCGCCCGGAACTGAAGGCGGTGTCACGCGGCACTTGCCTGATGGTGAAACGATGTCGATCTACGACGCGGCTATGAAATACGCGGAAGAAAAGACACCGCTGGTCGTTCTTGCCGGCGCGGAATACGGAACCGGTAGCAGCCGCGATTGGGCGGCCAAGGGAACGTACTTGCTGGGAGTTCGCGCTGTGATCGCAGCGAGCTATGAACGGATTCATCGTAGTAATTTGGTCGGCATGGGCGTGCTGCCTCTGCAATTTGCAGAAGGGCAAACATGGCAATCGATTGGTCTGACCGGCGAAGAAACCTTCAGCATTCCGGTCGCCGACGACTTGCAACCTCGTAGCGATATTGAAGTCACCGCGACGAAGCCAGATGGCTCGACGGTAACGTTCCAAGCGACCGTTCGGATCGATACGCCAGTCGAAATGGACTACTATCGCAACGGCGGTATTCTTCAGACTGTTTTGCGAAAGCTGCTGAACGATTAATGGCTGATTAGTGCATCAGGAGTCGTAATGAAATCTTGCGTAACGATTAGCCTTGTCGAAGAAGCTCGCGGCGGTCCGTTTGTATTTTGGGACGGAGTCGAAGACGGTTGCAAACGAGCAGCCGAATTGGGTTTCGACGCCATAGAAATCTTTCCGCCGGCCGCCGATGCTGTAAACGTCGACGACATCAAACCGATCTTGGACCGCCACAACTTGACTCTTGCAGCAGTTGGTACCGGAGCAGGAATGGTCAAGCATGGCTTGTCACTGACCAACGCCGACGGTTCACATCGTGCGAAAGCGGCCGAGTTCGTACGGTCGATAATTGATTGTGCCGGAGCGTTCGGAGCTTCCGCGATCATCGGGTCAATGCAGGGGCGACACGGCGGCGACGTCGACAAACCGACAGCTCTACAGTGGTTGGGTGACGCGGTTGCAGAGCTAGGTAGCTACGCACAGCAGTATAACGTGCCGTTAATCTACGAGCCGCTCAATCGATATGAAACCAATCTTTGCAACACAATGGCCGACGGTGTTCAGCTGCTAACGAACGCTGGAGCGTCCAACGTAGTTTTGCTCGCCGATCTGTTTCACATGAATATCGAAGAAGCAAACGTCGCGGCAGCGATCACAGACAGCGGAAAACACATTGGCCACGTTCACTTCGTCGATTCAAACCGCCAAGCTGCCGGAGCTGGGCATACCGACTTTGGACCGATCATCACGGCGCTTAAGTCGATCGGTTACGATGGCTACCTTTGTGCTGAAGCGTTTCCGTTGCCAGATTCGCAACGTGCCGCGCAGTTGACCATCGATTCATTTCGAAAATTGGTCACCTAGCAACTCGCTTGAAGTCCCGCCTCCTGGCGGAAAGTTAGTGCGCACAAGATTCCGCCTGAAGACGGGACTACGAACAAGAATTGGCACCGAAAAGCTAATCAATGATGGTCAGAGTCCACCATCCCATCTCCACGCCGAAATGCGTTCCCAGGATCAGTGCGCCGACGACGGCGGCTCCCAATGCGATCACCAAGACCGCCGCGCTTGCAATGTCGAGCGCGTCGCGAATGTGGGGATTGAATTCGTCGGTGATCGCCTTTGCGAGCAATTCAATCGCTGTGTTAAACAATTCGGCCGAAAGCACCGTGACGATGCACAACACGAGAATGCACCATGATATTGTGTTCACGTGCAGTTGAGCGGCAGCGGCCAATACGAAACAGGCAACCGGAATATGAACTAGAAAGCTGTCCTGCCCTCGGCTTCCAATTCGCAGGCCACGAAACGCGTGAAGAAACTTTTGTGACCACTTGGATGAGTTTCGCTGCGACATGGATCGTCCAATTCGTGCGATGTGCTTGGCTTAAGATGTTTGTTGGAAGGTAGTTGACCGACGCGTCCGATTCGTGGCCATTCATTTCGACGCAGGTTTGTAAGGAATGCTACGCTATGCTTGCTATCACCGTTCGCATGATTTTCTAAACGCCGCCTTATTACTCTAATCCGGCACTTCCGGTTGGAAGGATTGAAATTCCAGGAATTCTGCTTAATCGCCCACCGAAGAATCGTGGCTCGATTGCAAAACGGATTCCGAAGTTGTCTCGGCTGGTATCGTAGTTGAAACCCAGCCCGAACAAGAACGACTCTCCGACCCGGATGATCTGGCCGTTTTGTCCTAGATTTCCCGTCCGCCCAAAATCGTAGGAACTGCCGTAACGTACAATCCATTTTTCACTCAATCGATAAGTTGTCGATCCAAATAAAATCTGGCTGCTGATCGGGCCTTCGATGGATCGCATGCCAACAGAGTATCGCCCGCGGGACGGCCGCGTGACGACGGCACCCAGGTAAATCGTTCGAAGGCCTTCGTTGAATAAGTCCAAATGCCCGTCTGACAAAACTGTAAATCGATCGCCGGGATGCCATTCGAAGTCATAAGTGACTAGGCCCAGTTCCTGGCCAAAGTTGTCTCGGTCTGCACGCGGATAGACGAATCCTTGAAGATCGAATTTGACTAAATCGACGATGTGCTGCCGGCCAGGAAGACCTCGTTTCGTTTGCCATCGATGTTCCGAGGCAAGCCGAAACGCCATCAAATCATCTGCAATTTCGGCGGTCGGAGATGTGGTCCACCCTTGCAAAGCTGAACGCAAGGCGTAGCTGCGTTCGTCGAATCGCAGTGGCACATTGGCACCGATACCTCCCGTTCCGCCGAAGGTGTCAAAGAAGAACATGCGCCGAAACATTTCGACCGAATCATCGTCGAGTTTGTCGTACAACGGCAATTGGTCCGAATCAGCATCAGCGTCGGCATAGAGAAATTCGGCTTCTAGCACGTGCTTATGGGCGATTCCGTTCACGTTGAAAAGCGTGCTCTGGATGTCGGGATTGATTTTCCACATCGGAAGGCTCGCCCGAATTCCAGTTTGACCGAAGAGTCGTTCGACTTCATTGCCGTTTAAGTCTTCCGGAAAATAGGCTGCTTCACCTAGTCCATATGGCGCAATCTTGAAAGCGCCAATTTCCATTGGCAAACTGATTTCGTGTCGAGTCGTTGCTCGTAGCCCATCGGAGTTGCGTTCCCAAGCCAACGGATCAAAGAACGCCGCATCTTGAGGATCGAGCGGCGCGTCTGCAACATTTAAGTTCGCGTAACCAATGCTACTGTGTTCATTCCACGTAAACCAGTCGCTCAAAATCGACTGGCCGATCCAAAAGTGATCGGCTCGAGGCAGCCATTGCGTTTGCGTGAAGAAATCATTCGCTTGAACGTCAGCCGTGACGCTCCACGAGCGGTTTCCGTCCAGTCGCTTCAGTTCAACACCGGTGGTTTGATCTTTTTCACGGTCCCATTCTCGTTCGTAAAACGCCTCCAAGAAGTTTCGATCGGAGATTAGGCCAAGTTCCGCGCTAAACTGATAACCATTGCCGAAATAGTTGCGATGACGGCCGAGAATTCGGCCGCGAAATTGTTCTTCCGGAACGAGCCCTCGACGCTGCCGTCCCAGCACGTCCTGCCCGGTGTCATTAATCGCCCATGCGTCCAAAAAACCGACCGCGTGGCCTGGCCGGCCGAGGAAGTTTGCGATGCGATATTCGAAATCGGTACCGACTCCGAATCCGCGTTCGCTCAAATAGTCCAACGACAGATTCCACTCGCTATCTTTGATTGGGTTTTGAATTCCCAGCAATTGATAAAGATCCCATCCGGTCAAAACTTGTGTTCCAAAAACGCGATCGTTGTTCGCCGACAGCGAGTTCAAATAGTAAGTAGGTTTGTCCAAGCTGGTACGGATCGTTGGCCAATAGAAAACGGGCAGCGAACCTAGAAACAGTGCATTGCCTCGGCTGGTGATGATTCCTCCGTCTCGACTTATTGGCTGCCCGGTGACTTGGTCGATTTGCGGCGTACCGGAAATGGGATCGAAGTCTGATCGAGGAACGTTCTGAAACGTAAAGCTGTTGCTTTGCAGCCAGTACCGCGGCTGCCCCATGCGACTGGTGGTCATTCCAGAATTGGTGCCGGCAAAGTTTTGCGCGTCGATCTGCTGCAGGATTTCTGCCTTTAGTCGCACAAGCCCGTCATACCCGACCATCGGAGTCAGCATCTCGCTGTCCAGAATCACGCCCGATTCAGTGCGCACATCGTAGAACATGCGGTCGGCGTAAATTACTCGTTCCCCTTGGCGAAAGACAATGTTGCCTTCCATGTAAAACTCGAGTGGAACGTCCGTCGTTTGCACGGAATCCCCACGCAATCCAGCTAGTGAATCGTCGTTCGTCCAGATCACCAGTCGATCGGTAGAAATATCGACCGTCGAGTACCCGCCGTAGTTGTAAATCAAAATGTTTACGCCGCCATCGAGCACGATTACTCGTTCGCCGACGTCGTTCACGAATGAACTGTAGCTCGGGTCGATGCCGTTTCGAGGTAGCACGCGGATCCGCCGCTCGTTCGGAAGCGCCGCTCCGCCGAGCTGTCGAGCTTGCGACTGTTCGGTCACAAGCGGATCGCCCCAAGATGCTTCGTCGTCGAGAAACGTTTGCCCTAAAGTGATTCGAGTAGGAGCGAAACAGAATACCAACGCGAGGCCGAGCAAAACCCAAGCTCGGATTTGAAATGCTGATCGCGAATCTCCAGCCGATTCGGCACGCGCAGACCGCGAGCGTAGACTCCTCGCAGAGCTAGTATTCAGAGCGGTCTTTTCATCAAAAGAATGAATGGTCAATCATCCGGCATAAGCCGGTCGCCGTTGGTGCGAACAGAACGAGTAAACAAACGCAACCGACTGATTGCGACAAAATGGCGGCGGATTATAGAAGTGCCTCCGTGGAGCAGCAAGCCATGTTCGGACAGAACGACTACCGCTAAACTAGTTTGCGAAAACGACTTACGACCGTGCCGCAAAGTGAATTGAACGGCCGACGATATCATTGCCAGCAATCGCAGCAGACTTGCTTGATGACAAACCTACGGATTTCCTTCGTGAAACTGCTAATCAAGCACCGCTATTTGCTGTTTGCGGTTGGAATTGCGTGCGGCTTGCTTTCGCAGCTGAGCAGTCAGCGACTGCAGTTTGATCGATCGATCGAAAACATGTTCACTTCAGATGACGGTGTGCTTGCACCGTACCGACAGCTAAAGAATGCATTCGGTGGAAACGAAATCGTATTGGCGGTCTACACCGATGCAGAGCTTTTCGCTCCATCAGGAATCGGCATAGATCGCGTGCGTAAGATTCAGAAACGTCTTGCAAGCGTGCCAGGAGTTAAAGCGGTGCTCAGCATTGACCAGCCGCTTCCAGGTAACGCGATCGTTCAAGACAACTTCATTTCTCAGCGCACGCGACGACTGTTCCAAGGCTACACACATGGAGCCGACCAAGAAACCGTCGCCATAGCGTGCATGTTGCATCCCGAACAAGAGACGACGGTAGATCGAAGACAAACCATTGCTTCATTGCGGGCAGTCATTCAAGATTTGCCCGACGGACTGCCAGACGGACACCTGACAGGCGAGCCCGTGTTGGTTGTCGATGGGTTTCGCTATGTGGAGCAAGATGGCGAACGACTTGGAAAGTGGTCGGCAATTCTGTTGGGTGGCACAATCATCCTATGCTTTCGCAGTATCCGTTGGGTGATTATTCCGATCGCAGTCGTGCAGTTGTCGATCATGATGACTCGAGGAGTTCTGCGATTGACTGGCATGCAATTGAGCATGGTGAGTTCAATGCTGGTCGCGGTCGTGATGGTGATTGCTGTCGCGACGATGGTGCATGTCATCGTGCGATTCCTAGAAAGTCGTCTGTCTGGACTGTCGACTCGTGAGAGTTTGGAACGAACCGTGTCATTGTTGATCGCGCCGATTTTCTGGTCGTGTGTAACCGACGCGGTTGGGTTCCTGTCGCTGACGACGTCTGACGTTGGCCCCGTCCAAGATTTCGGAGTGATGATGTCGATCGGAGCGGGAATGGTCTTGCTGAGCGTCGCTCTCATCGTTCCCGCAGCGGCGTTGCTGGGAACGGTCGACTCCGATCCAAAAATTCCGTGGGGCCAGCAGCAGCTGAACGAACGACTCAGCGAGTCTGTAGCCGTGATCCAGCGATATCCAAAACAGATTCTATTACTCATTGCAGTCGTTGCGGCAATCGGTTTATCGGGACTGCCCAAGACGGAAATCGAAACGGATTTCACGAAGAACTTTCGCTCCAACAGCGAAATCGTGATCGCTTACAATTTGGTCGAAGACAAACTTGGCGGCGCCGGTGTGTGTGACATCATGTTTGCCGCTCCGAAACAGCTGACTTGGAATTATCTCAAACAGGTTCGAGAGCTAACGGCGGATATTGACAAAGTACTTCAGGCAAACGCCACCAGCGACAGTGAGCGGCAACCGGCCAAGGCACTCAGCCTGAGTGACGCTGTCGCGACGTTGACAAATATTGAACGGCAACCGGCGATGCTGCGAGAGAGCCTGTGCGGCGTGACGTTGGTTGCGATGAGGAAAGCGATGCCCGAGTTTTTCGCCGCGCTACACGGCAAACTTCCGAATTCGGATCAGTACTATTTGCGAGTCATGCTTCGATTGTCGGAACAGCAATCGTCGTCTCAAAAAAAAGAGGTCATCGCTAAACTGAAGTCGGTAAGTCAAAAACACTTTCCGGATGCCGAAGTCACGGGCTACTTTGTTCTACTTTCGAACTTGATTGACAGCGTGCTGCGAGATCAGTGGAGAACATTCGGAACGGCCGTCGTCGCCATTGGATTGTTGATGTGGATAGCGTTTCGCAACCTCCGTCTGGCACTGATTGCTTTGGTCCCGAATCTGCTGCCGATCTTAATCGTGCTGGGCATGATGGGTTGGTTACGAGTGCTGGCGTTTCCAGAATTGAAAATTAATATCGGCGCCGCCATGATTGCGGCAGTTTCCATGGGATTGTCGATTGACAGCTCAATCCATTACATCATCAGCTTCCAGCGAGCGCGGCGAGAAAAAGATTTTGGCGACGCCCTGATTCAAGTTCAAAGAAACGTTGGGCGCGCGATGGTGTTGTCCACGATTTCGTTGATCGTCGGCTTCACCGTGCTGGCGACGAGCCAATTCGTTCCAACGGTCTACTTCGGCACGTTGGTGAGCTTGGCAATGCTTGGCGGGCTATTGGGAAATCTCGTGGTGCTTCCTGCATTGCTTTCGATATTTGTAGCGAATTAGGTGGAGGCAGCAACTTTGACGACGACTACAGATCGGCATGTCGAATTGCGGTTTGGAAAAGGGAACATTTCCGTGAAGGTACCCTGCAGCGCGGAGCTGCAGGTTATCCGCAAACCCATCATGCCCGTGATTGACGACTCCGGGGCCGCGGTTACGCGAGCGCTGGAACTTCCGGTTGGATCGGACGGGGGAATTGGCAGCCTCAAGCAACTCGCCGAACGGTCGAAATCTGCTTGTATCGCGATTTGCGACATTACGCGCCCGGTGCCGAATCGTTTGTTCCTCCGCCCGGCGATCGAAACACTGTTGGCGGCTGGCATGAATGCCGATTCAATTACGGTGCTGGTCGCGACTGGATTACATCGGCCGAACGAAGGCGACGAACTTCGCGAGCTGGTTGGTGATGACTGGGTGCTCGACAACATACGAGTCGTGAATCACGTCGCAACGAATGACAACGATCACGTTGAACTAGGCAGAACATCGACACGTGGGACTCCGGTTAAGATCGATCGAAGATTTGTCGATGCCGATTTGCGAATCGCGACAGGATTGATCGAGCCTCATTTTATGGCGGGTTATTCGGGTGGGCGAAAAGTCATTGCGCCCGGTTTGGCTCACGCAGACACGATTCGCACGTTTCACAATCATGCATTCATGTCTAACCCAGCAGCGAAAAATTGCAATTTAGATGAAAATCCACTTCATGAAGAACAACTTCAGATCGTCAAAATGTTAGGCGGCGCATTCGCGATCAATACGGTAATCGACGAAGATCGCAATTTGTCCTTTGTGAACTTTGGTGAGATCCTTGCTAGTCACGCTGAAGCTGTTGAGTTCGTCCAACAGTATTGTTGCGTCGACGTGGATCGACGGTTCGACGTAGTTGTGACTAGTGCTGCTGGATATCCGCTCGATCAAACTTACTATCAGACCGTCAAGGGAATGGTTGGAGCCATCGATATCCTCAAACAAGGTGGCGATCTCTTCATTGTCGCCGAGTGCAGTGAAGGAATCGGTTCAGCAGATTACCTGCACGCTCAGCGGCGGCTCGGCCAGCTTGGAGACGACGGCTTCATCCAATCGCTGCAGGGCAAGAACCTTGCTGACATCGACGAATGGCAAACTCAGATGCAAACCAAGGCAACACGCGTTGGAACGGTGCATCTCTATTCAAAGCTCGATGACAGCTTGAAAAGCCTGACCGGCGTGCGGACGTACCATTCAGTTGAGGAATTCCAGACTGTTCTTAACGATGCAATCGAGCGGTCAAACGACCGATCGATCGCTGCAATTCCTGAAGGACCATACGTCATCCCGCGAGTTGCGGGCTAGTAGTCTGTATCAGCTTAATCTTCGGGTAGTGGAAGTTGCTAAACTTCCTGACGGACGGGATCTTTAGCAAGATCCACTACGAGCTGCCCGAAAACCAAGAGGGGTTGGACTATTAGGCACGTTTCGACAAACGGGCAACTCAGACCTAGCTTCAATTCAAGGTCGAAAATTCGCCTCGTTCGTGACCCGTCCAGCATGCCAGCGCATCCGCCATGGCGGTTCGCAGACCAGATACGCGGCAAGTGAAATAGCGGTGGCCGAAAGGGCCATGGGTAATTGCCAGCGGCCAACAAGTGCTACGCCTTCAAGAAACCAGTCCCAACCGAGGACGAAATGGATCGCCCAGACCAGCGTGCCGGCGACCATGCTGGCGAGGGCGGGAACTGCGTTCCGTGGATGCGTATAGATGGCAAACATCATCGGCACAAAGAGACCGACCAAGCCCAGCGAATAAGATTGTTCCAGTAGCGAATAGGCGTCTTCACCCATGTACGCAACGCCCAGACTGCAGAGTCCGACTCCGACGACTGCAAGACGGTTGAGCAGCAGCGGTTGAACCGAAGTGAACCGCGGCAAGATGTTTTGCGCCACGATACTCGCCGGCCCCAGCAAAGCACTGTCAATCGTCGACAGGATGGCGGACATCACCACGAGCGTGAATATGATCGCCAGCGGCGGGCTAAGAAACTCTTGGGCAAGAGTGGCCATCACTCCTTGCTCGGCGGCGTCCGGAAATAGAATCGCTGACGCCAATCCCAAGCCGACCGGAATTGTGCCCATTGTGAGATAGACCGTTCCGGCAACGTAGCAAGCATGTCTCGCGACTTTCTCAGACCTCGCCGCAAAGATCCGCTGCAGTAAATCCTGCGCTGTCAGATTGCCCAGTGCTCCGACTACAAGAACGCTCAGCCAGCCCAATAAAGCAGCCGTTGACTCGGACGGAATCAACTCAAGATGTTCCGCAGCGGTCTGGTTTTTCAGTTCGGCAAGCCCCAATGGAAGACTCCCATCGCCAAGGTGCAGCAATACCGTAACTGCCAACACAACAAGTCCGACCAGGATGAGGACGATCTGGACTGCATCCGTCAGCGTAACCGACCACATCCCGCCCATCAGCGTGTACCCTGTTCCGACGACCGCAACCATCAGCAGCCCCAAGTTCGGATCGATGTTAAAAAACAGCTCTAACATCGCAGCAAGCGCGTAGAACTGGGCAGCAATCCATCCGAAGTACGACGGGACCGAAATCAGTGCGCTGCAGAATTCTGCTCGCGCATCAAACCGCTCGCGAAAAAGGTCACAAAAAGTCAACAGCTGCATTCGCCACAAGGGCGCCGCCACAAACACGCCGGCGAGCAGCAGACACACTCCTGCGCCAAGAGGATCGAGCGTAGCTGCGGTTACCCCATTGTCTCGAACTTCGTCAGTCGCGGTTATCAGTGTTCCAGCACCGAACCAAGTCGCGAGCAACGTCATCCATGCAAGCGAAAGAGGCAACCGTCGTCCGGCAACCAGATAGTCTTGGTTGTCGTGGATCTTCTTTTGGGCGATCCATGACAAGGCGTACATCGCGACAACGTAAAACACGATGGTTCCTGCTAGAGCCCATCGCAGTTGCACTGAGATATCCATTACCGATCAGAATCCAAGCTCGCTTTCATCCCGCCGTTCGATGGTCCGTATGTTAGAGGATCTCGAGAACAGAAATACAGCTGGGCCGAATAAAGTTGGTTTTTACCGAGGCACCGGACTTAGACCGTTCGTTCGTGCCACGGCCCTCGGATGGCAACGGTTTGTCCCGAAGATTGTAGGTTGGCAAACAGCGTCGATCCGTCAGGAGAAAACGTGGCTCCGGAAAACTTCGTTCGCATGTGATTCATCGCAAACGGGTAGAACTTCCCGTCCGGCGTCACACCGACCAGACGAACAACCTGTTGGTCACGGTCTTCGCAAACGATCAGGTCTCCCCACGGTGCAACCGTCAAATTGTTTGCGCTGTGGACGAGCTCCGAGTTGTTGGGCTCGAGAAGCAGTTTCAACTTGCCTGGAGTGGTACCTTCCTGTTCAGTTCCTTCATCGTAGCTGGGCCGATATTGCCAGATCTGGCCAATCTTGTCCTTCCCACCTGCGGTGCACGAGAAATAAAGTTCGCCATTGCCGTACCAAATCCCTTCGGGGCGAGCGAACCGAGCAGCTCCATCATCAAACCCTCGAAAACGCAAATCGTCCTTCGGCGAAGTCGTTTCTTTTAGATCCAACCACTCGACGTCAAACTCTTGTCCGACATCGATTCGATCGTCTTGTTCCCAGTTCCGAGTGTCTGCGCTTCGCTGCTCTTTGATCGCCAGCGCTTGCAACTTGCCTCCCTGTTGCAGGTCTCCCAGGCGATTAGGGACGAAGCGATAAAAGATCGCGTCATCACGATCTTCGGTTTGAAAGACGATTCCTGTTTTTGGATCGACCGCAACTGCTCCGTGGTTAAAACGGCCCATATCGGTCAGTGGAATGGGATCCGTCAGTTCCATTCTGGCTGTGATTGGAACTTCGAAATTGTATCCGTGATCCTTTTCGACAAAGTACTTTTCGTCATCCTTGCCATGTTCGCCCGCGCGCACGACGGTTGCTTCGCATGAGATCCAAGTCTTCCACGGCGTCGGCCCGCCAGCACAGTTCAAAATTGTTCCGGTTAAGCTCAGGAACTCGCGTACTTTGTGATTTGTTTTTGAGTCGTAGACGATCGTCGACGTGCCACCAGATCCGGGAGTTCTTCCATCGCCAGCATCGTAGACCATCGATGGCGCGACCTTCTTATACAATTCGCGATCTTTTCCGTACGCTCCGGGGTCGTACGGATTAAGTTTGTGATTTCGAATAATGACCGTGAGGCCATAAGGCCCAGACAACGCCGCCATTCCATCGGGAGCACCTGGAACGACAAGCCCGTCGTCCATTTCATCGCCCTTGGTCGAAATGACCGAGTAGCTGAATCCTTTTGGAAGATCAAGGATTCCTTGAGGATCGGAGTACAAATATCCGTAGCCGTACTTCGCCGATTCGGGGTCGTATTCCTGCCCAAATACTTCTGCAGGAATCGTTGCAGATCTGAGTCCTCCAAAACCAGCGGCGAACGCCGCCGACGTTTTCATAAAGCGACGCCTTGAATCCACCATCCGCAACTAACTCCTCAGATCTCTGCTCAAATTGTTTTGCACTTCGTGGTTTGCACGCGGGATGCGCGCCAGAGGGCGTTTGGTGCCGCTCGCTGTCCGCTCTCTATCATAAGGCACGGTACAGACGACATCGAGAAGCGATGACCGGAATCTCCGTAAATGTAAACAGGCCGCAACGTTGGCTGCGGCCTGTAAGAGATTCAACTATTAGACGCAAACCGCTATTGCGGCAAACGTCCCGTTTCGATCTTCGGAAACTTGCTGGTCAAGCCTTCATCCATGAAATTCACAATGTCTTCAACTTGCTGCTCTGAAAGATTGAGCTTCTTCACTTTATCGCTCAAATGAGCGTTCGGATGTCCACCCTTGTTGTACCAGTCGACGACCTCTTTGAGCGTCTTTTGGCTACCATCGTGCATGTATGGTGCAGACAACGAAACGTTTCGAACGGTAGGCGTCTTAAATGCCCCTTTGTCTTTTTCTTGTTTCGAAATCTCGTAACGGCCTAAGTCAGGTTTCTCTGCATCCATTGCAACGCCTAGGTTATGATACAGCTCGTCCGTGAAGTTAGCGCCCGCGTGGCAGGCGGTGCAACCGACATTGTCCGAGAAAAACAAGTCGCGACCTCGACGTGCACTTTCAGACATCGGCTTGCTCTTGGCGACTGCTTCCACGTAGTCGGCGTGAAGTTCCGGTTCTTCTTCTTTCAGTTCTTCTTCATCGAAGTCGTCACCACCAAATTGATTTTTGATGGCTCGCATTCGTTCGAAATAGTCGAATGGCGCCGGGCCGGAAACGATCGCACGTTCAAACGTAGCAATTGCTTTTCCAACGTTGTCGATGTTAACGCCAGTGTCAAAGATTCTTTCGAACTGAACCTTGTAGCCTTCGATTCCGGCGAGCGTCTTAACCGCGTTCTCGTGAGTGTTCGCCATTTCGATCGGGTTCGCGATCGGTCCGACGGCTTGCGCCTCAAGTGATTCAGCTCGGCCGTCCCAGAATTGAGGCCCGGAAACAATTCGGTTGTAGCTGACCGGTGAATTGCGGCCACCCATTTGTCCATCAACACCGATGCCGAACTGCGTATGGCGGGCAAAACCTTCGTTCGGATGATGGCAGCTTGCGCAGCTGATCGTATTGTCGCTGGACAGGCGAGTGTCAAAGTAAAGCTGGCGACCGAGTTCAATTTTCGCTCGAGTCATCGGATTAGCATCGATGCCCTTGATGCTGCTTTGAGCGGCAGACAGACCAAATGGCAATTCTGGCGACAGCGGCTTGTGGTTTTCCTCATTCTCCAGCCACGACTTTATTTGTTTGATCGTGAGATCACCTTTGCCAGGGATACCTGCAGTCAAGTCGTCGGATCCAAGCTGAACCGTTACCGCTGCGTTGTTCGCAGCAACTGCCACGTCGATAAGCAGGACGCTGAAGGAAATGAATAGAGCGAATCTTAAAAGCATATTGGCCTCCTCAGTTCGGGTTTTACGTTCGTTGCAAAATGGTCGCGAAATATTCGAAATAAAGCACGGTG